>NZ_JAUBPO010000069.1:0-43653 GCF_036700785.1 Microcoleus sp. S28C3
AAAAATGAAATGTCAAGTACATTGATATTCACTCATTTGTTTATTCTACCTTGCTTGTGTTATTAAATTTTCATTCCTAATCTGCACATTTATTTTTTTTGTTAGATGAAGTACGCGCGTGCGAAGCTATCCCGAAGGGAATCGCCCTGGCTTCAAAGCACTAATTAAACGAAGGAATAAGCAAGATTTTCTCTACTCTCCCCCTCCCGCAACAGCTATTCAACCCAACGCACCCGCACAAAATGAGCTTCGCGTCCCCAGAAGTCGTGACTTAAAGTAATATCAACAATACCTAAATTAAACGGAATAGCAGTTGTGACGTAACGCTGAGCCAGAGCTCCCACATCAGGAGCTAACTGAGCCGCCGCCGCTGCCGCAGCTCCCAAACCTAAAACTTGCAGAATGGGCCCCCGGGGCAGGGCTAAATTGATGCCGACAGCAAGTCCAGCAGTCAGTAGCATTCCCACCGACAAATTCGTGCCGCAGCGGGGATGTACAGCTAAATCCCACTCTCCGCTGGCAATCCGCTGCAAAGCCTCGCGCACTGCCTGACGCAACTGTGCAATGTTAACGCGACCGTAAAGATAAAATCCTTGGTCTGTGGACATCCCGCCCAATAAATCATTATCGGCTCTTGCTGTCGCCGTACCGCCAGATTGGCTGAGTACCCAAACCGTAGCGTGTTCCAAAGCATGAACTTGGCGCAAAGTCAAGACTTCCTTCAAACCGGGCACAAAATTGAGTTGTCGCAACAAATCAGCATCTTGAGTCCGCTGCGGGGCAAAGTCGAAGGGAAATTGGCCAGCGTGGCCGGAAGCAGAAGCAGTAGTTGTCATATCAAAACGCCTCCATTAACTCCATTAAGTGCATATTTAACATTAGCAATTCGGTTGAGAAAAAGCCCGTCATAAATTATCAATAGTTGTGACTTTAAAACCTAGCAATGGCAGGTTGTGTGGAAAAAATATTAGCCCTCAACCTGCCCTTACTAACAGATAGCACTTATTCCCAGCTTATTGCTCTACCCGCTGACCCTCACGGAATACTCCCGGAATTCGCCGGCCTCTGGTATCGATAATTGTGCCTTTGCCGTGAGGCAATCCCTTGCGTAACTCTCCCTGATAGCGGATACCGTTGGAGAACGAACAGTTACCCCTGCCATCAAGTTCTTGACTGTAGAACTGTCCCGAACACCGACTGCCGTCAGCCCGGCTGAACGATCCCGTACCTAAAGGCTTGCCCCCTAAAAATTGACCCACAAAGCGATCGCCATTAGCAAAAATGAATTGCCCTTGTCCCGTGGGCACGCCTACTTTTTGATCGAGAGAAAACGACCCTATATAGCGATCGCCATTAGTAAAAATAGCTGTCCCGGAACTAACTTTGCCATCTCGGAATATGCCCTCCACGCGGGCGTCGTCCTTAAATATAAATTGTCCTCGACCATTTGGTTTGCCCAGACGGAACTGCCCCTCATAGCGATCGCCGTTGGAATATACGTATACCCCAGTGCCACTGGGCAAACCGTTAACGAATTGTCCGATGTAGCTATCACCGCTGTCATAATCGCACCTAACTCTACCTGTAGCGATAGCTGGCACGCAGCGACCGGTTTTAGCTTCTGTTCCTTGCGCCATTGAGCGCAAGGGATAAGTCGCATAACCACCAATTCCCAACACTGATGCAACTAATAAAGCGATTCCACTGATCCAAGAACGGGAAATCATCAATCAACTTTCTCCTATGCGCTGTTAGATATTATCTTCTTCTATCCTTTGTCTTTTGTCCCATTTGTTGTCAAAAGTTGGCTGAAAACCTCAATCATTTATCCTTTACGAAACTCCGGGCTTGCCGTTGCGAAATACCCCCGGAAAGCGCCTACCGCTAGCATCGATCATCGTCCCGACACCGTGAGGTACTCCCTTTCGCAGTTCTCCTACATAGCGCGTACCGTTCGGAAAAGTGCAGGTGACACTAGCGTCAAGTTCTTGATTGAAAAATCTGCCGGAACAGCGAGTGCCGTCTACCCGCACCAATACCCCAGGGCCAAAGGGCGAGCCTGCAAAGAATTGTCCTTCATAGCGATCGCCATTGCTATAAAAAAATTGACCCTGCCCTGATGGTTGACTGCTAATGGCATCAGTCTGAACGTTCCTGACGACTGCGAAGTTTCCGACATAGCGCTCGCCGTTGGGGAAAACGACCGTCCCCGATCTCATTGTGCCGTCTTGGAACACGCCTGTGTAGCGGGCATCATCTTTAAAAATGAATGTCCCTCTACCATTTGGCACTCCATTCCGAAAATTTCCTTCGTAGCGATCGCCATTACCGTACACGTAGACTCCGCTGCCGTCGGGCAGGCCGTTGACGAAATTTCCCTCGTAGTTATCGCCTCCCTCGTAATTGCATTTTACTCTCCCCGTCGGAGGGTTTCCTTGGCAGAAGGGAGAGCGTTTTCCTTCTTCGGGTTTTGGTTGAGCCATTGATGGCTGGGGATTCAAGAGATTAGTGGCACTTCCGATACAAGAAGCAACTAATATCACCATCCCTAATTTTTGAATTGAACCGAGCATGATCAATCTCCTTTAACTTCAATTACTAATAGGGATTTTCTAGAAGCTAATACTCGCTGAAAAGTCCTCTATTTTTTAATCCCTTTACTAATTTTACCTTCAGGTTTGAGATCTGCCCTAAATGCAAAAAGGCAAAAACTCTAATTTTTGCCTTAAGCATTTTTCCTGCTTTACTGTCAATTTTCAGCGTCGCGCTGAGCTATTCGGATTTGGGAGACGGCTAATAACTGCATTGGCTGGTTGTGTTTGGCGACTTGCGGGTTTTTCGCCAACACCTTTGGCTACCTCAACGCCGTTTTCCTCCAGAATCACGATCGGATCTGCTCCTTGCCTGAGATCGACCCGCTTCACCAACACTTGCCCGTTAGACAGCCGCTGCCCGACTTTGACATATCGGCTGGTTGGTTCATTCGGTACTTTGACAATCACTTGCGTCTCGTTCCCAACTTTTACCACCCCGCTGACTTCAGTGCCTGTAGCGAGGTCAGTAGAAGGCGGTGGCGGAACTACTGGGATGACGGGAGGCGGCGGCGGATTTGGGTCTACCCACTGGGGTGGGCGCTTGTCTACTGGCAGTTCCGGCAGATCCGGCACTCCTATGGGTCTCGCTGCTATTGGTTGGGGCGGGCGCGGGGGTCCTGGACGAGTAGTCGGCCGATTCCGCGCATCTTGGGGTCTACTTGCTATTGGCCCCGTAGTTCCAGGGGGACGGGTGCCAGTACCTCTTCTTACCCTGGCATTGGGGTCTCTCCATTGGGGGGGGCGCTTGTCTACTGGCAGTTCCGGCAGATCCGGCACTCCTATGGGTCTCGCTGCTATTGGTTCGAGTCCAGGCGGAGATGTACGAGTACGACCTAACTGAGGAGCATTTAGCCCCGGAACTAGGGGCGGCAAGCCAATTTGTCCCCCGGTGCCTCCGCCGGGTAAGGAACCATTTCTGCCACCGCCACCGCCACCTAACCGAGGAGCAGTTAGCCCTGGAACTAGGGGAGGCGAGCCAATTTGCCCCCCATCACCTCCGGGAAGTAAAGGGCCTCGCGCTCCACCTCGTACTTGCTGAGTGCCTCCTCGACCGTCCGTGCGTGGCCTGGGGAGAGTCACCGTCTGATTAGGCCTGTTAAGTGGGGGGGGAGCCAATAACTCGGGAAGTTCGGGTAGCACGGCAACTTGTCGCTGTGGCAGTTTGGGGAGTTCTGAGGTAATCCCACCGGCTCCGTTGGCTCCTGCAGGGATTTGTAATGTGATCGGCGGCAGCGGTCCAAAGGGATCTAACTGAGAAGGATTGGCTGTCACAGGGCCTTGGGGCACTGGCTGAAGCGGAAGGGTTGGATTCCTGTCCTTTTTGTTGCTGATGCCTGTTTGAGCCTGTCTTGCTCGTTCGTCTGGGTTGGTCGATCGAATTAACCCTGGAGGCTGGGCGGCTACTATTGGAGACTGGAAAGTCTGAGCTGCTGGGGTGGGGCTGGCAGAGGCTGCCGGAGACGGAGAGGCTGCACTCGGGCTGGGGCTGGGGCTGGCTGTGTTGCTGCCCTCGCCACCGCAGCCTGCGATCGAGAAAGCTAGTAGTCCTATAGTCGCAAAATATAAAAGTTTGTACATTGCCGATCGCCCCCAAATGCTTAATTTCAAGATCTCCAACAAGGCTCTGCAATTACAGCCTGTTGTCGTTTTAAGTTTATCTGTGTTCGATGTTATGCGATCGCTTGAAAATTGCCAAGTTTTCCTGATGATCGGATCGGGATCTTCGGGCGCTGGGTTTTCTGGAGCGGGTTAGGATATCAGTGGCGGTCGTTGTTCGACATATTGAATTAATTAAGGTATTTAGATAATGGCAAAAGTGATTCTCAAGGGGATTTGGCGATCGGGCTTTGTTTTTGCGACCGTTTTGGTGGGTGTGGGATCGGTGGGGGGCGGCGAGGTGTATTTTCATCCACATCAGCCCGAAACCCAGGTGATGACATTGGTTCCCGATGTGAGTTCCCAGCAGCTCGATCGCACTATAAAGGGATCAGGATTCACAACTGGCAAATTGTACTCTCAGTTTTGGAACCCATCCAATCCTGGTGCCAAACCCCCAGCAAATCAACCGGCTAAGCCACGGGGGAATCCACAGGTATTTCAAGCTAAAATTAAGCGCCGCGCAGGCGGGACGCCGGTGATTGATGTGGTATTTAACGGCAACAAGACTTTTGAGATGATTCTCGATACCGGGGCAAGCGGCACTTTGATTTCTCAGCGGATGGCTACTGCACTGGGAGTGAGGCCGGTCCGTACCGTGAGAGCGGGGATCGCTGATGGTAGCGTTGTCGAGTTCCCGATCGGCGTAGTGCGATCGATTCGGGTTGGGGGTGCTGCGATCCAAAATGTCGAAGTGGCGATCGCCAAACAAATGCCAATAGGTCTGCTCGGTCACGATTTCTTTGGCAATTACGATGTCAAAATTAAAAAAGATGTTGTAGAATTTTATGTCCGCTGAAAGTGAGCCGATTCGGAAACGAATTTTTGCTCAACTCGTTTAAAGTTTTTCGCAGCGCAGTCAAAGCTGTTTAATTTATTTCTTGAGGCTGTAGCAAAAGTTCGCCATCTGTGGTATTCTTCTTATTGTTTCAATAGCAACCGACCGTTGAACAATTCATGAAAATGCGGCAAGAAAAGCACGGTCGCTGTTGGTGAGATCGGTAACAGTCTCCGACTGTGGATTCACAGTACAAGGCAAGGCAATCCATTAAACAATTGGCAAAGCAGGTCGAAATTAGTTCCCAAAATGCTGTGGCTGAGGGAATTTTGGTTGGCTTTGTTCAGCCGGAGCGTAGAAAATATGTAAACTGATTAGCGGAAGATGTTCCGCAAAATCGGAAATCATGCAAATCGAGAAATTAATTATTCTAAATAAGGTATTCGCATGGCACAAGCTTCTGTATCTCCTGTAGTGCTGATTATTCTGGATGGCTGGGGTTATCGTGAAGAAAAATACGGAAATGCGATCGCAGCTGCGAAAACACCCGTGATGGACAGTCTCTGGGCGGCTTATCCCAGAACTCTGATTCACACATCGGGCCGGGCGGTAGGGCTTCCTGACGGACAAATGGGCAACTCAGAGGTCGGTCACTTGAATTTGGGCGCGGGCCGCGTGGTTCCTCAAGAGTTGGTGCGGATCTCGGATGCCGTCGAAGACGGTTCTTTGCTCAACAACCGGGCGCTGGTTCAGCTTTGTGAGAAAGTGCGCCTTCGGGGCGGCAAGTTGCACCTGACTGGTCTTTGTTCCGAGGGCGGGGTGCACTCGCATCTGAGTCACATTTTGGGTTTGCTGCTGCTAGCAAAGGCACAGGGAATTTCTGATGTTTGCATTCATGCGATTACAGACGGCCGCGATACTACTCCGAAAGAGGGTGTAGAAGCTCTAGCAAAGATTGAAAGTTATATAGAAAAGGTAGGGGTGGGTCGGATTGCGACCATCAGCGGCCGCTACTACGCGATGGACAGGGACAAGCGCTGGGATCGGGTGCAGCGTGCTTACGAGGTGATGACGGCTGAGGGTGCGCCTGACGGTCGATCGGCTGTTGATGTGTTGCGGGCCTCTTATGCTGAAGGAGTGACGGACGAGTTTGCAATTCCGACTCGGATTGCTCCGGGGGCGGTGGCATCCGGGGATGGGGTAATTTTCTTTAATTTTCGCCCGGACAGGGCTAGAGAATTGACTCAGGCTTTTGTGTCTCCCATTTTTAATGGCTTTGAACGGCAGTTAATTGAGCCGCTGGCGTTTGCGACTTTTACTCAGTACGACCCGAAACTGTCGGTAATGGTGGCTTTTGAACCGCAGAATTTGAACAATATTCTGGGCGAGGTGATTTCTAAGCACGGTTTGCAGCAGTTGCGGACGGCGGAAACTGAAAAGTACGCTCATGTGACTTATTTTTTTAATGGGGGTCTGGAAGAGCCTTTTATAGGGGAACACCGCGAGTTGGTGCAGAGCCCGATGGTGGCGACTTACGATGAGGCGCCGGAGATGTCGGCTGCCGTGGTGACGGATGTGGCTGTGGCGGGTTTGGAAAAGCGGATTTATTCGTTGGTGGTGATTAATTACGCTAACCCGGATATGGTTGGTCATACGGGGATGATGGGTGCGACGATTATTGCGATCGAAACTGTGGATAAATGTTTGGGGCGGCTGTTGAGCAGCATTAGTAAAGCTGGGGGAACGGCAATTATTATTGCTGACCACGGAAATGCTGAGCAGATGTTTGACGAGAACGGGAATCCCTGGACGGCTCACACGACTAACCCGGTTCCTTTTATTCTGGTAGAAGGCGAAGGTCTGAAGATTCCGGGTCACGGAACGGATGTTCCTCTGAGGACGGACGGCTGTTTGGCGGATATTGCGCCGACGATTCTGGAGCTGTTGAGGTTGCCTCAGCCCCCGGAGATGACGGGACGCTCTATGATTGAACCCGCTAATTTTGAAGTTCGCGCCAATCGCACTCCGGTGCGAGTCCGATTGTAGTAGGGACGCAGCAGTAGGGACACGGCAGTGCCGTGTCCCTACATAAATTGCGGTCGATCGACTGGATGTGCGCGATCGACCGGATTTGATATAATCATAGATTACCGATTACTAATTACCAATTACCCCAGATTATGAATATTGTTTCTGTGTTACAAGCTATCTGGTCTTTGTCTGCTTTAGGACTTGTGGTTTTTGTATTGCTGCACAGTCCTAAAGGTGATGGCATTGGAGGGATTGGCGGACAAGCTCAATTGTTTACCAGCGCCAAGAGTGCAGAAACGAGTCTGAACCGGATTACTTGGGGTCTGTCTATTGTTTTTATGGGTTTGACGGTGATTTTGAGTGCTGGTTGGTTGACGCCTAAGTTATAAGATTCGGATTTTTAACCGCAGATAGCTCACGGGCGAGACGCCCGTGCCACATAAATAAATATTGTGGGGTGGGCTTCTAGCCCGCCCTAAAGATGAAATTTAAGTGCGGTTAAAAAATGCGGTTGTGGAAAGTTACGGTAAAACCCCGATTGCTGGTTGGTTTGGGATTGGCTTTATGTTGTTTTAGCTTGATAATTTTTACTCAGGTTAATACTCCGGCGGCAAGTCTTTCTCCTCTCCCGAAGACTTTGCCAAATCCACAGGTTCACCCTTTGCCGCCAACGCTGGCAAATTGGCAAGATTCCACGGATAGCGGTGATTATTTTGACCAGGTTAAGCCACCGAATTTCGGTCATTTGCTGTGGTCGAAGTTTCCGATTCAGGTTTATGTTGAGCGTCCAGTTGATGCTAATAAGTCTGAAGAATGGGTGGGGGCTGTGTTGGATGTTGTCCGGGAATGGGGGGTTTATTTGCCTTTGGAAGTGGTGGATAGTTCGGAGGTGGCTGATATTAGGATTTTACGTCGGGCTCCGCCTTTGCGTCAAGGGGTGTTGCGATCGCGCTCTGGAGAGGCTACCTATGAATTGTACGCCCGTCTGGATGGGGATAAAACAGTTTTATCTCATCGGTTTTCGGTTTATTTGAATCCCAATCAAGTGGGTAAGTATATTCCGGCGACGGCGCGCCACGAGTTGGGTCACGCTTTGGGAATTTGGGGCCACAGTTTGATAGAAACTGATGTGCTTTATTTTTCTCAAGTGAGAAACCCTCCGCCTATTTCGGCTAGGGATGTCAATACTTTGAAGCGCGTTTACGAACAGCCGACTCGGTTGGGGTGGTAAATTTAGTTTGGATATGTAAAATCGTGTCGGTAAAAAGATGAAAGATGAAGCTTTTGGTATTGTGCCAGTTTTTGCGACTGAAACTGATAGTTTGTTTTTGTTGATTCAACATCAAGCGGGACATTGGGCGTTTCCTAAAGGTCACGCCAATCAGGGAGAATCTGCGCTAGAAACGGCGAAGCGGGAGTTTGAGGAGGAAACTGGCATCCGCGATTGTGAAGTGCTTGAGGAGCCTAGTTTTGTGGAACGTTATTCCTTTGTTAAGGAAGGGAAGCCTAGTTCTGTGGAACATTATTCCTTTGCGAAGGAAGGGGAATCAATTGAAAAGACTGTTACTTACTTTTTGGCTTTTGTAAATTCAATGGAAGTTCAGTTGCAAGTAGAGGAAGTTCAAAATTCTGCCTGGAGTTCCTTTGAAGATGCAGTTAAGCTGATTACTTTTGATGGGAATCGGCAAGTTTTAAGGGAAGTCAAAGCATTTTTGGACGCGAGGAAGGAGTATTAATCAGTCTTGGACGCACACACTTGTTTATGTAGAGTGTGAATTGTTCACTTGACGCGATAAGTAGCCTCTCAAAACACTTTTTGCGTCCGCGACTGTTAATATCTAGTCCGGTTATACGATCGCAATTAAATTTGTAGTAAGGACTTTAGTGCTTAGTGACTGCAAGCTTTAAGAGAGAGCGAGTCCTTACTACAAACAAATTATTTTGTTAAATACCCAACTTCTTCAATAAGTCGGGTATCTAGGTATTCTGTGTGATTATTTGTTGATTTTCTGGGCTTCGGCGTGGTGTTGCAAGCGAGAAAAAACGTTGTAGGCATCGGGGCCGGGATTACCGTGTTCGACTGCGCCGTCGATGGGGCCGTCGATGGCTTTCCAAGCTGGAATTCCGCCTTTTAGTTCGGCTACTTTTCTAAAGCCTGCTGCGCGGAGAAGATTAGCGGCTTCGGCTGTTTGTTCGTCGTTTTCGCCGTAGATGTAGATGTCGCGGATGGGTTCGAGGCTGGATTTTGCTCGCTCTACTAAGTCGTCGATTGGCATCGGTACCGCGCCGGTAATGTGACTTTTGCCGAAGCTTTCAAAATCACGAGCGTCGATGATTGTTAATCCGGGTTCGCCCCAATCTAACCGAGCTTTGAGGTCGTGGCTAGATGCTTGAGCTTTTAAACCGGGAGGGGTAGGAGTTAAATCGGGAAGTTTTTCTTTGATGTCAGAAATTTGGTCGGGAATCTTTTTCATGGGTAAACTGTTGTTCAATGTTTTGATTGCCATTGCAATTTAACAAGATGTGTAGGTTGAATTCGTCTTTCTAAAGGCAGAATCCGGTATTGAACTAAAGTCGCAGTTAAGCTGGGTTGCGGGTGGTTGACTAAGGTTGGGATCGCTACATTTGTTGAGGTTGCTAAGTTGTCTCAGGCGCCGATCGAGATTGTTTTGATTGAAAAGAGCGATCGCTCGTATTGACTGCGGATAATTTGAAGTGCGATAAGTTATACAACATTCTATTTTATCAATTCACAAGTTTTTAGTCAATATTCATATTCTTTGTAATCGAATTTTACTGTCCTGATGAGTGACAAAATTATTTAAGAATGAAATCTGCATAAGTTATTCGCAGGTTCGCGGGCGTGCTTGCGGAAAAGTTTAAATGTTTCCCAGCAAGGTTTCTGGTAGAATTTGATAGTAAAAACAAGTATTTAAAGGTATGGATATGTCTGAGAATGATGAAATTCCAGTGTCTAAAACTCTGACACCAGAAGAGCAAGCGCTTTGGGATGCGAAGGCGAAAGTTCGGGTGCTGCTGAATTTGTGGGATTTGGGCGGCGGGAAGATGAAGGTGAAAAAGGGGGATTTGACTAAGCGGATTGTTCGCACTAATGAGACGAGTCAGAGATATGTGGAAGTGCTCGGCGAGTTGCAGGCGACTGGGGCGATCGAGTATTCGCTGGTAAATCGGGTGACGCTGGTGGAATTGAGCGCGAAGGGGAAAGAAGTTTTAGCGGAAGGCTTGAAAAGTAAGGATTCTCTGTTTGAGTTTGATGGTTCTCAAATTGGTACTCGGCTGGGAAATTCTTTGTTGAAGTGGATTCGGCATCAGGATAGTGCGGCGAGTGTTGCGGTTGAGAAAGGGAAGGGGGATGTAGGGGCGATCGCATCCTATGAAGATTTTAAGGCTGTGGCGATCGATGTGTATGACAGCTTGAACCGGGATTATAACTTAGATGATTTAGTGCCGATTTATCGGATGCGTCGGGCGATCGGCGAGAGGGTAGGGCGATCGGAGTTCAATGAGTGGCTGTTGGAAATGCAGGCTCAAGATATTCTCCAACTTATAGGTGGCAGTGTAGAAGACAGTGCCCCCGACAAAATCGAAGATTCTATCACCACAAAAGTGAACGGTTTGCGCTGTTATGTCAAGCGTTTAACCTAATTAACTTGAGTTAGTAGTGCATTCGCTCCTTTATCTTCACACCCACACAAAACGATGAATGACTTTCACTCCTCAATCCCCGACCTAAACAAAGCTATTGCAAGTCAAAACCCTTTTGACAGATCGTTAATAGTCAGGAGCAATGATATTTGGAACCCAAGTTTTCCTGACGTTCCTTCTATCAATGCTCATGCCTCTGATGCTATCTTTCAGTCGATAGAGCAAATCCGCGCCCGGTATCGTACAGTTAGTGGTATCACGATCAAAGCTGAAAAAGGTCTAGGAAAAAGCCACCTAATCAGTCGGATTCGCAGCCGCCTTCTAGATGAAGGTGGTTCTTTCTTTGTTTATATGAGCGACGTAGACTATGGAAACTTAAACCGAGTCCACGCTAACTTTCTAAACACTTTGTCTTTAAGCCTGAAACAGATTGGTAACGAAGGCGTAATGCAGTGGCAAGAATTAGCAACAGCTTTGATCAATGAGGCATTAGGAAAAAATCACATACCTCAAAATTTAGTCAAGCAATTTTCGGGGGCATTAGCTAAAAATCCTAAATTAGTTGATCGCTTAACTGAAAAAGTGCTTCAACTGAAGTCAAACATCGAAAACCCTTATTTGATCCAAGCTATTCTGTGGACACTTGCTTCAGATAAAGTGAGCTTTGCAACCAACTGGCTGTCTGGAAAAGCCTTGGCGCAAGCACAAGCTGATGCAATGGGTTTACCAAATTCTACAGAAGAGGATAAAGAAGGTGAAGCATTTCAGGCTGTCTGCCAAATTTTAGACTTAATCGGTGATTACAGAACTCTAGTAATTGGCTTTGATGAGTTAGAGAGTGTAGATCGGAATGAAGCTGGTTTCAGCAGGGCGCAGGTCGTCGCGCTCTTAGTAAAAGACCTGTACGGTAAAATTAAACGAGGTGTCTTAATGACAGCTATGTTTGATGAAACTTGGCAATTTCAAATTAGAGCATTACCCCAGGCCGAGTCAGTCACAGCTAGAATGGGTGAAAAGATTTTTGATTTACAGTATCTGAATGCTGATGATGTAGTGACTCTAGTTTCTCAATGGCTCAAAGAATTTTATGACAGTAAAGGTTTAACTCCACCTTATCCCGTTTATCCTTTTCATGAAGGTGAATTAAGAGAACTGGGAAAAGAAAAATTAATTGTCAGAAAGGTTTTAGAGGAGTGTGCTAAGAATTGGAAAGTACCTGACGATTCTACTCCACCGCCAACAGCAGCAGATCCACTCCATCAAGTTGAACTTGCTTTTAACAACGAACTGAATGCACTTGAGGAAACAATCGAGAAATATTTTGACGATAGCGATATTTTAGCCGAGGCTTTATATTTCGCCTTCCTTGCAGTCAAAGGGGAGACTGTGGAACGAGTGCAAGTTGAGGAGATTGAAAAGGTACAAACTAAAGCTGTAGACAAAGGTTATCTCGACTTTAGAATTCGAGGCAAAGACAATGGAAAGTCTGTCAAGATAGTAGTAGCAGTTATTCAAGACTCTATAACAAGGTTTGTGACCGCTGCATTAAGTCGATTAATTGACTATCAAAAGTTTGATATGACTCGCGGTTGTTTAGTTCGTTCTCAAGTTGTTAAACCGAACTCATTAGGAAAAAAGTATTTAGATAGACTTCTCTCTAAAGAACTAGCTGGAGAATTTGTCAACCTCACAAGGGAAGATATTAAGCCTCTCTTAGCTATTTATTTTGTCAACAAGGCTCGCGAAGATTACGATGTAACCGAAGACCAAATACTGGAGTTTATTGTTGACAAAAAGCTCGCGACTGAAAATTATCTAATTTGTGAAATTCTTAGCGATCCGTCTGGTCAGATTCCTGATGGGTTGGTTGATGAAAATGAGATAGCTGAAAGTACGTTCATACCTGATACAACGGAAATTAACAACCTCGACGAAGCACTTGATAAGTTATTAGGTCAATAAGTGGATGAGTTATTCTGTTTTTGTTGATACGGCTTTGCAGTTACCTGCGCCAGATGTGGAAGCCTTAATCGAAGGGCGAGTGATTGCAGCCATGCCTCGAATGTTCATCGAGCCTGGTAGGTCATTTGCCCTATATCCAGCCAATATCTCGATTAATTTGCTGCCCCATGAGCAATACTACCGATCGAGTTTTTTACCAATTGCTAAAACCTCATTTTCTCAGTTAAGTTCTGAGACAGTTTTGATAAAAGCTTGGGCTAAGTGCGAATGGTGTCAAATACTAAACGATTCCGAATCATTAGAGGCTTTGTCGCAGTTAACAGTCTGGACAACAGACGGATTACAGCAAACTCTCCTGCAACGTCGTTATATTTTTCTAACTCATCTTCGCGTGTATCTGCTACCTCAGCCGCTGGAAATTCCAGTGCATCCCAGCGGCAATTTTGTATCTTTGCCAAAGTCTCTAAATGTTACTGATGCAACGCCTGTGGTGAGCGAGTCTATCTTTGCCAAACGCCGTCACAAGCTGAAAAAATTTGAGCCTCCCGATTATCCAGAATTGGAAGAGTTGCAAAGTGCATTAGTGTATTTATCTACCACCAACCCAAAAGCCAAACAACTAGACGCAGAAATCAAAATGTTTCTAGGTTGGTCGGAAAAATTACCCACAACACAACCAGACCCGGATTTAGCATGGATAAGTGCGATCGCACAAATCGGAAACTCTAGCGATGGTAATACATTTGAAAAGTTAGTCCGCAAAAGTTTTATCAAGCTAGGATTTGCCAATTCTAACAATAAACCAGAAGCTAGCCTCAATCCAGAATCAACAGGCGGTGCTGGCGGATTAGATTTCTACTGTGAAACTCCCTATCAGGTAGTGGGAGAATGCAAAGCTACCAAAAGTGAAACCGTAGCTGATGGCACGCCAGCGCAACTTATCAAGTTAGGACATAAGCATCTTCAGGAACAATACAACTGCTGTATTAAGATAATTATGGCGGCTGGTCAGCTAAATAGACACGCTAAACTAACTGCTATCGCAAACCACATGAACGTAATCCGCCCGGAAACATTGCAAAGATTAGTTGAATTGAAAGCTAAGCAACCAGGTTCGATCGATTTATTACAGTTAAAACCTTGTTTGGAACAACAGCCGTTTGGTGAGGAAGCCGATGCTAAGGTTAATCGCTATATTGACGATGTGCGGGAAAAGCTTAAAGTGCGATCGCAACTCATCAAAATCGTAAAAAATCGTCTAGAAATCACAGGTGTTGAAAATGCTGGAGTTGAGACTCTTCATGGGGCATATTATGCTAATCCCAATCCACCTCAGCCATTGAAGCTTGAAGAAATGCACGAAATTTTAATAGAACTTTCCTCGCCATTGACGGGTTACTTAGGGCGAATTAAAGGCGAGAATTTAGGGCGCGATCGCTTTTATTTCCTGCGCGACTTGTCGCTAGAGGATTGAGATACATCAAGGGCGATGCCCTACCCTTCGGGAACCCCTGCGGGAAGATAGCTTTGCTTCACCCACTTTATCCCATCTTCTACACAGCATCAGGATTTACGCCCAATTCCCGTAACCTCGCCGTCAACCTTTCAGCACCCTGTGCAACTGTTGGTAGATGTTTCCTCAATTTTACGCAATTCACCTGCAACAGCCACTAAAAAATAGCGAATATCTGGCTCTCAAAATTTTGATATATCTCTGGCAATCTCACAAACAAGTTAGCCGGGAATTACTGGCGATCTTAATGCCTTAGTGTTTTGACGCTCGTAACCATTAATAAAACCAACAAAAATTTGACCTGAAACTTGAGCTTGAAAGGACTTAACCCAGCCCCCAAAGCTCAAGTTTACACTTACAGCGAAACGAATTTGCGATCGATCGCCCATCACAGCGATTTCGGTGTCAGTGCCAGTTTTCAGGCAACTTATCCCGCTAATTCTATCACTTTGGTTGCCATTCCAAAGGCTTAATGCCCAATCCGGCTTCAATATCCCCTCTTATTCTTAGTCGCCCTCGGCTCGGAATTTGTGTGTATAGGATTGGCTACTGCCGAGGATACAAAAGGCTTTAAACTATTAAGCATCTACCATCCAAGCAACACACTTTTGCATTTGATTGCTCATTGTTTGTCGATCGGCATTATACCTGCGGCCGTGTCCCGGCAACACCCATTCAAACGAGTAATTAGCCAAATTCTGCATAGATTTGATTTGTTCCGGCCAAGAATACCAACAGACTTCGTGAAAGCCAACTAGCTGCTGCAAACTTTCCGACCAAGCAAGATGATCGCCGCTGAACAAAAACTTGTTATTGTAAAGCAAAACTGTGTGACCTTTCGTGTGGCCGGGAACAGGTACAATCAACAAATCATCGGCTATTTGATGCGGTTCGCTGCCCCCCAATTGAATTTCTACACTGCGAGTACCCGCGTTAATTTCGTCAGTATGGAGAATGCGATCGCACCCAAAATGGTCGCGGTATTTTTGATGGTCTGCTACGTCGTCGCGGTGAGTCAAGTACAGATAGCGAATGCCCCCCATTGCTTCTATGTTTTTGACTAGCGGCGGCACAAAACGGGGAGAATCAACTAAAACATTGCCCTCGGGACGGACAATTAAATAGCTAGCAGCACCGTAGGATTGCTCTGAGTGGTAGCCGCAGTGATAGACATTTTCAGCTACGAGTGCGGGCAACTGTTGCTGAACTTGTTTGATGTTTTTGGGTTTTTCAACAGTGCCGATGGAACTTGTGGGACAAGACAAAAGAGCCGCGAGCGATCGCACTTCTTCCATCTCGTTAGTTGGCTGGTGGTAAACAGCAGACTGTTCTCCATCTTGAGTAAATACTTCAGGTGCCATCCACCGACAAGTATCGCAGTCAATGCAGGTAGTGTCTACATAAAAGTTACCGTTAATATTTTCAGTACGCCTCCGATTAATGTTAGCCATTGTTCTACCTCTTAATAACCCATATAAACTATGGTAACTTACTATAACGACTACCCCCGACATCCCGCCGGAGGTTTAAACCCGTCTCACAGCACAATCCGGTTAAAACCGACTAATAATTACTCCCTATTTATTGACAGTAGCTTAGTATCAGTCCTATCCAAGAGGACTGATACTTTGAGGCAGGGGTTTAAACCCCTGCCGGACTCTTGCTTGTGCGTGCAAGATATAAGCTTCAATCAACAATGCTACCGCTCCTGGGCCGCTGGAAAAGCACCCGCTTTCACGGCAACAGTAACAGGTTGTCCGCTGCGGCTCACTTCAAGCTGCAGATCGCTGCCCACTGTACTTTTCTCGACAATTTGCTGTACGCTGCCAGCATCGCTAACTTCTGCACCGTTGATTTTCTTGATCACATCGGCAACGCGAACTCCAGCTTGTTCTGCCGGAGAACCTTTGGCAATTCCCAAAACTAACACGCCTTTATCTTCAGTCAGCCTCAATTTGGGGTTGGGATTTTTATTGAATTCTGCCTTGACTTCGGGAGTAATGCTCAACATCCGAACGCCGAGATAAGGATGTTCGGCTTTGCCTGTTGTTACTAATTGCTGAGCAATTTGTTGTGCTCGATCGATCGGAATCGCAAAACCCAATCCTTGAGCGCCTTGAATAATCGCCGTATTCATGCCGATAACTTGACCGCGCTGGTTCAGCAGCGGGCCGCCAGAATTGCCGGGATTGATCGCAGCGTCGGTTTGAATAAAGCTGACGCGCTTGTCGGGAACGCCGACATCGGCGCTAGAACGGCCTGTAGCGCTAATAATGCCCACAGTCACAGTATTGTCCAAACCGAGGGGATTGCCGATCGCGATCGCCCATTCTCCCGGCTCTAATTCTTCAGATTTGCCCAAACTCACCACAGGCAAATTGGTAGCTTCAATTTTAACAACAGCCACATCAGTAACTGTATCTACGCCTAAAACTTTGCCGACAAAATCGCGGCCATCCTTCAGTTTTACCGTTACCGTATCCGCGCCATCAACAACGTGAGCGTTAGTCAAAATGCGACCGTCGGAACCGATGACAAAACCAGAACCAGAACCCCTTTCTACCCGATTTCCCGGCTCAATCGGTAATTCCGAACCGAAGAAGCGACGGAATTGCTCGGGGATCTCATCTGGAACTTGGTTCCTCACCGTGCGAGACGAATTAATCCGCACCACTGCCGGGCCGACTTCCTGCACAACTTTAGTGACAAAATTAGAGTCTTGAGAGGGCAATATATTTGCAGGTAATGCTGAGATTGGCGCTGCACTTGCCGGTTCAGCTTTGATGGCGTTAGAACTTCCAGGAACTTGAGAAGTTAGGGCGTTGCACCCAACAGTTGCGGTCGAGCCGAGCAAAAGTAGGGATAAAAAAGCAACTTTTTTCGGCAAATAAAAACGGCGAGAACGCTGAGAGGCAGGCATATCTTTGGTTGACATAGTATTGATTTGGTGGGAGTTAGAGCGAGAGTTATAATTATGGTTTTCCATTTTTAGCACCTACTGTAATTAACTTAGAACTAAATGCTCTTTAATTTTAATTCAAGCATTAGTGAGATCTGCTTGACTGGTAGGGTTTACCCTACAAGCTGGGGTAGAAACCCGACAAGTGCAGGCAAATTGTGTGTGGATTCCAGCTTTTGAGTGCGATCGAACTGAGCCTGCATTGGAGAATTGCCTCAGATTTCAATAATCAAGACTACGGCTGCAGGCCAGGATATTCCGCAATAGCATGAAATGTTGACAGAATTGATATCCGAACTCTACAACAGTCCTGAAATCACAAAAACCTGGTTAAGAGTCAAAATCTTGGTTGTGAGCGATCGACGTTCACGTAGAAACGGGTTTTTTGACCCCGCCTGCATCGAGGACAGCAGCTAAAGCACCCGGAAAGCCTAAACCTAAAGCAGGAAGTAAAAAACCTGTAAAGCCTCAAGCTAAAGTACCAACTAAACCTCAGCCACAATAGCCGGCAAAAACTCCCTTAAAATCTTAAATATGAACTGAGTTTGCAATTTTATTGCTCTATAGATTTAATGGAACTAACCGAATCTATTTCCCTTGACTTGTTCCTCGAAATTTCCAAAGTATCAACAGTATTCTTAATAAAACCAGCCATCGGCACAGCAACTAACAAACCTGCTACTCCAGCCACCTTAACCCCCACCAGCAGCGACACTAAAATCCACACGGGATTGAGACCGATAAAACTGCCTAATAACCGAGGAGCAACTCCGCTTTCAATTACTTGCTCAATTATTGTAGCGACAGCTAAGACTGTGACGCCGAGCCAAAAGTTGTTTAATGTGATCAACAAACTGACAATGCAAATACTGAAAGGTGCGCCGAAGGGAATCATGGTCATTACACCCACACCCAAACCGAACAGCAGTCCGAAAGGAACTCGCAAAATTAAAAAAGCAACAGTCATGGACAGTCCCATCAAACCCGCCAAAGTTGCTTGTCCGACGAAGTAGTTGTGGAAGCTTCGCGCCAGCAACTCTCGCAATTGAAGGTTCAGCTTGGAGGGAAACCATTTAAACAAACCTTCCCAAAGGCGATCGCCGTGCAAGAGCAAGTAAAATGTCAGGACTATTGTGAGGAGGGAATTCAGCAGACTGTCTGCCGCACCCAAGCCAAATTTGAGAATTTCTCCAGTGAGAGACTGGAATTGAGATGAAAGTCGATCGCTCAATTGGGTAGTCAAACCGCTAACATCAATGCGGAGATTGCGATTTTCCGCCCATTTGTGAAACGCTTCCATCTGTTCTGTGCCAGAAACTATCCAAGTCGGCAGTCTGGTAGCGAGTTCAGTGATTTGGTTTAGCAAAATGGGAGCTAGAGTCAGACCTAAAACCACCAATAGCAGTAAAGTAAAAAAGAATACCGACAAAACTGCTCGATCGCGCTTCAAGCCGTATCTGTGCAGAAAGCGTACTGGATAATCTAGCAAAAAAGAGAAGACTGTAGCGACGATCAAAACTGTAATCAGGGCGCGAAAATATTCAAAGACTAGGAGGGCTAACCAGCAGTTGAGTACCGCTAGGGGAAAAAACAGTCCGTAAGTCCACCAATGCGGAATTTGAGTGAAACGTCTCATCTAAGCTAACCGAGTTAAAATTTGAGATGCAAGATGTGAGATTGACGCTGCTATTCGCTGTTCTCAGTTAAACATTTTATGTTGCATTTAATTTATACTAGCCTGCTAAAAATTGCCAGTTGCTTGACCAGCAGCAGAAATATGGCTGCGGGCAGGCACTGCCTGCCACAACCATGTTATATCGTTTCCGCTGGCATGGATATATTACCTGCAAAATAATTTATTTTTTGCTCTTGGCACGAAAGCAGTTTGCCGATCGCGATTCAACCTTTTTCCCCGTGCCGTTCGAGAGCTAATTGAATTAAACGGTCTACTAATTCAGGGAAAGAAATGCCGTCCGCTGCCCACATTTGCGGATACATACTGGTAGCTGTAAAGCCGGGAAAAGTGTTGATTTCATTAATCAAAACTTCTCCAGTTGATTCAATGTAGAAAAAGTCTACTCGCGCTAAACCTGCCGCGTCTACAGCCAAAAATGCTTTTACTGCCATTTCTTGGATTTGCGAGACGATCGCACCGCTGACTTTTGCCGGGATTGAGCAGTCGGCTTGTCCCAGGGTATATTTAGTTTCGTAGTCGTAGAAATCGCTTTGAAAAGTAATTTCTCCCACGGTTGAAGCTTGGGGATTATCGTTACCCAAAACTGCACATTCTAATTCTCTAGCAACCACACCCGCTTCGACAATTATCCGCCTGTCGTAGCTGGCGGCGCTATCGAGAGCTGCTTCTAACTCAGCCCGCGATCGAGCTTTAGAAATTCCCACAGACGATCCCAAATTCGCCGGTTTAACAAAGCAAGGATAGCCCAAAGCTGATTCAATTTTGTCGCACAGCTTGGGGAAAACGCAAGGATTAGACCAGATTTCGGAACGGTTGACAGCGATGTATTTGACCTGCGGCAAACCAGCGTGAGCAAAAGCCATTTTCATGGCAATTTTATCCATTCCCAGCGCCGAACCTAAAACCCCGGAACCGACAAAAGGAATTTGCATTAATTTCAGCAACCCTTGCACCGTACCGTCTTCGCCGTTTGGGCCGTGCAAAACAGGGAACCAAACATCTACGGCATTAAAATTAGGAAACTGTCCAGACGCGGCAGAGTCGTCTTGTCCGGGTTGTTCCTCTATTTCCACAGGTTTTCCGCTGGCTAAAACTTGTTGAGGTAATGTTCCCGACAGCCAGCGGCCGTTTTTTTGGATGTAAAAGGGCAGAACTTCGTATTTAGAGGCATTTTCGTCAGCAGCGAGGGCGCGGGCGATCGCCCGCGCCGAACTAATTGAGACTTCGTGTTCGCCCGATCGCCCCCCGAACAATAGCCCGATCCGCATCGTTGTCATTTTTCACTACTCCTAGGACTTTTCGACAAATATACACGCAGTTCGCGCAACTAACCCAGAGACGAACCGCTTTAAGACTATTTATCTCCTCTGTCTCCTCTGCGATCTCTGCGGTTAAAATCCCCTTCCCGCCTGTCAAAAGCCTGAATTCCTCCCCGGTCATTTTCAGTTAAACCGTTGCCAGAATCCACAGCAAACAGTCACAGTCAGTCAAAAATTGCATCATCTAAACAGCTTAAAATCGAATCATTTCCCTCAGCATTCGATTCTCGGTTTCTGGCTTTCACTTGAAACAGTTTATTTCCTTCATCGTCCTTCAGCGCAGCCCGATATTCCCGGAATCAACATAAACGCTTAATACTTCAGCAATCCTCAATTGTCGGAATAGTTGTTTACAGCAAAATGCGAATTGGTTTAGGGAGCATCCCGGTTTTGTAAAAGTGCTATCCACAGAGGATAATAGGTAGAGCGTCAACAGAAGCGTGAACTGCATTCGTAGGAGAAGTGGCTATGACCCCTGAACAGAAGGAGCGTTTAAAAGCTTGTGCTGCTGAGATTGCCGAGATTATGTACAAAAATACTCCTGCCTCAGAATTATCAAGTCTAGAAACAATCGAAAAGCATATTCGAGAGCAATGGCTAGAATTAGTCGGGCCGGAGGTTGGTTTTTTTTTATCAAACAGGCAACAGGAACAGAATCAGGACGAGATCGCACAGTAAAAAGTTGCATTGGTAAGCTAATAATTACTGAAAAACAAGCCGAAAAATTAGGAGTCAAAAAATCTACTCGTTTAGCTCCATTATTTGAAAAGTGCTGCCTCCGTCAGGTGGCTAATCTCTCTTATGAGAAAGCTGAGAGTGAAATAGAAGCTCAGACGGGAGTGCATATAGGTCACACTTGTTTACACCGATTAGTGGAAAAGCAAGAATGGGCGTCCAGAATAGCTACTTCGGAGGTAAAGGAAACCAGTGTGGATGGGGGGAAAGTGCGTCTGAGAAAAGAAGAGGGAGAGGGCAGTCACTGGCTTGACTATAAGGCTGTGCGACTGCACGATAGTTATTACGGGGCATTTTTTCTTGAGAATCAAGCGTTAATTAATTATGTGAACAGTCAGCCTTTATCAGAGGTACTAACCTGTTTGGGAGATGGTCATGATGGCATTTGGAATATTATTGTCCAGTTGAATCCTGACGGGGCGCGGCGGGAAATTTTAGATTGGTATCACTTAGTTGAAAATCTATGTAAGGTGGGTGGCTCGTTGAAGCGTCTGGCGCAGGGTAAGAAGTTTTTGTGGCAAGGACGAGTCGAGGAAACCATCAATTTATTTAAGTCTTGCCGTCAAAAACAAGCCCAAAACTTTTGTGCTTATTTGGAGAAGCATCGCCGACGGATTGTTAACTACGAGCAATTGTCAACACAAAAGGTTTGCTCAATAGGTTCCGGAGCTGTAGAGTCGGCAGTCAAACAAATTGATAGAAGGTTGAAAATTTCAGGAGCGCAGTGGTTGATGAAAAATGTTAATCAAATGCTTAAGCTTCGGTGCGCCTACCTTAACGGCTCAATATCTGTTTGATGCTCAAAAGCGCAAAACCGGGATGCTCCCATTGGTTTATTTATTATTTGCTGCCGATATTCAATTATATTGTTTCCGGTTGCACCGGAATTATATAGAGGACACGGCAGTGCCGTGTCCCTACCGGGATTAATTGTAGGGACACGGCACTGCCGTGTCCTAGCTGTGGGTAATATTAATGCCGATGCTACCGGATTTGATATTACTTATTTACACAAATCTAGTTGCGATTTAACCACCCTACAATTTCACTTTAGAGTATTGAGTTCGCCAACATTATTTGTGGGAATTCAACTCCAAACTCAAACCTCAAAACTATTCCAGCATTTCTCCTGTCAAACTAAAAGCGCGAATATCTGTAATTTTAACCCGCACAATTTTACCCACCAATTCAGCAATATCGCCCTTAAAAAATGTCAGACGATTGCCGCGAGTGCGTCCCATCACTTGAGTTGAATCTTTGAGATTTTGGACTTCCACCAAAACCTCTTCAGTGCGTCCGAAATAGCGCTGCGATCGTTCCATCGCCGTTGTTGTCACTACATGATTGATTCGTTGCAGGCGATCGGCTTTCACCTCCTCACTCAACTGATTTTCCCACAAAGCCGCCGGCGTCCCAGGGCGAGGGGAGTAAGCAGCAGTATTCACCAAATCGAAACCAACATCTTCGATCAACTTCAAAGTCTTCTCAAACTGCGCTTCCGTCTCCCCAGGGAAACCGACAATCGCATCCGCAGTAATCGAAGCATCCGGCATATAACGGCGAATTGTATCAATAATCCGGCGGTATTTTTCCTGAGTATAACCGCGCGACATCGCTTTCAAAATATCATTATCTCCCGACTGAAAAGGAATGTGAAAATGTTCGCAAACCTGCGGTAATTCAGCACAAGCCTTAATCAATCTCTCGGTAAAATAGCGCGGGTGGCTAGTAGCAAATCTGAGGCGATCGACACCCGGCACATCTTCTACAAAATAAAGCAAATCCGTCAAAGTATGCTGGTTGCTGCCGTCCGGTTTTGTTCCCGGCAAATCGCGCCCATAAGCATCAATATTCTGCCCCAATAAAGTTACTTCCTTGTAGCCTTGGCGGCCCAAATCCTCCATTTCCGCGCGAATTGCCTCCGGCATTCGCGACTGTTCAACCCCGCGAACATTCGGCACAACACAATAAGTGCAGCGTTCATTGCAGCCGTAAATTACATTCACCCAAGCAGTCACCTTGCTGTCGCGACGCGGCTTGGTAATATCCTCCATAATCTCAACAGCTTCAGTCGCCACCACTTGATTGCCCTCAAAAACTTGTTCCAGCAAATCTTCAAGTCGGTTAGCGTGTTGTGGCCCCATTACTAAGTCTAATTCTGGCACTCTGCGCAGCAGCGCTTCACCTTCCTGCTGCGCCACGCATCCAGCTACAATTAAAGTTAAACCCGGTTCTTGGCGCTTGCGATGAGCTTGCCTTCCGAGGTTAGAATAAACTCTTTGTTCGGCATTGTCGCGAATGGTGCAAGTATTGTAGAGAATCAAACTAGCGTCGTTCGGGTCTTCCGAGAACTCAAAGCCCATATTTTCCAGAATGCCGGCCATCCGTTCCGAGTCGGCTTTATTCATCTGGCATCCGAAAGTAGTGATGTGATAGCGGCGGGGTTTAACGGTCATGGACAGTAAAGATAATTTTTCAGTGCAGGCTGGTTTTGCCGTTGTGGTAAAGTTTTCAACAGCAGAGATATTCTCAACCCGTTTTTACATTATACGATCGTTCTTGCTTAAGAAACTGCTTCATTTTTGAGTACGGGGAGATACATTGCTTGTTTTCCTAACACCTGCGTAACAACTTACATTTTATAGCTGTGAACAAAAAATGGTTAATTATACTGAATGGTTCACGGAACGCACCAATGGTAAAATTCAGATTAATAGTACAGCAATATACAGATATTTATCTCTCGAAGTAGTCGAGAGGTTAGATAGTAATTTATCGGTTAATGAAATTATTGACTGGATTAGAAAGAAGACACGAGAAGCCTTTAGCAGTATTTATGGAAAAAATCCTGAAGTGGGTGCTCTTAACAACGCTACGGGAAGATGGAATGAATTTATAGCAACTAGCTTGTTGTCAGAAATTGTCTTGGAAAAAAATAAAGATAATGATGCTTGTAGCGCGGTATTTTCTTTGCCCAACTCACAGTCACAAAAAGAAGGAGCCGAGGAAGCTTCTTCAAAATTTATAAGTTTATTCAAAAGTATTGAGTTTGCATCTGGACAACCTCTAGCTAAACTTGCTCCTTTTAAAGAGTATATTTTTATGCCAAGTCCTGATTATATTATCGTTGTACTTGGTAAGAGTGATGTTGCAACATCTATTAACCATCTTTTAGAACAACAAGTAAAAAATCCAGATAGTTTGGCATTGTACAACTTTTTAAAAGGAAAATTACAATTAGAACAAGTAAAAGCGGCAGCATCTCTTAAAACTTCAAACCGTCCAGATCGCCGATATCAACCTTTATTCGAGGCGGCGATGATTAAAGCAATGGGGTATGTATTGCATCAAAATTGGCAATATTATATGGTTGCCAGCGAATTAACCTCTGCGGATAGGACTATATTTACAACAGCAGTGGCTCCTCATAGTATAGCACTTGAACAAAACTTCAAACTTGTAGATGGTACATACCTATACGCCAGAAAAACCGATTTAATACCTTTAGTTGAATCTGCTATTACACAGTAGCTAAGTATAAGTATGCTAAAAATACTGCAAAGGTAACTCTAACTGTTTATTGATAGGCAGCTTATCCTGCCATTCTGTTGTTTCTAAAAATTTAATAATTGTTTGAGCAATACCTTTAGATGCTAAGTAAGGAACCCCATTTCCCACTGTTTTAAACATATTGCTTAATGTCATATTTTCTGGCAGCGCAAACTTTTTAGGCAGAGACTGAATAGCCAGTGTTTCTGCAACAGAAAGCCTGCGAACTTTGTAAGGGTGCAAGTGAACTTCATTGTTGCCGTAACAAGCAGTCGGGGAATAACGCCACCTGTGCAAACGCTTGTAAGATTTTTTAGAATCATCTCCCTCATCAACAGCCGCAAACCTTTTAATCCCAGCTCTTGGTTGAAAATAATGTTCCGCATTAGGATGGTTTGCAACATCATTTTTTTGGAACCAAAACTGTACTGTTAACTCTTTAGGAATGCCATCAGGGCAAGGCAATAAACCATCGCAGGCAAACGCATCAGTATCGGGCCAAGGATTAGAAAAAACTTCTGACTTGGGATATAAAATCTCACTTGACCAAGGAAATATACCTTCAGGTAACATTTCGCTGTTTTCATCTAAAGAAATGCCCATATCTTTGACAACATTTTTTCGGAAACCGATTAAGATAATCCTGTCTCTATCTTGTGGGACACCGTATTCGATCGCATTAATTAAACGTTCCACAAATACGTATCCAGACTCAGACAACTTATTTTTGAGTGCGTCATAAAAAATTTTATGTTGTTTTGTTCTCCACAAACCTTTGACGTTTTCAAACAAAAAGAAATCCGGCTGCTGTTGGCAAATCAATTCAATGTAGGAAGCTGAAAGTTTGCCTTTATCTCCTTCCCCACCTCGGTTTTTGCCACCAATAGAAAAGTCAGGACAAGGCGGACCAGCAATAAATCCAATAATATCGTGTTTCTTGCGAGCATCTTGCATCAATTCCCGCAAATGAAGTGCTGGTTTTCCCTCTACAAGTCGAGTCACATCTGCTTCCTCTCCTTCGCAGTGTCCGTATTCTGGCTGTGGTAAATTTAGACACTGGCGAGAGTAACGGTATGCTTGGATGAATGGCGAGAAAATTTCATTTACATAAACTATATTAAAGCCGAGCGATTCAAAACCAAAATCAAGGAAGCCTGAACCTGAAAAAAATGAGAATATAGCGGTTTTCTGTTGAATTAGGTGCACGGAGGGCAATTGGTAATTGGTAATTGGTAGAATGGCAGGGCCGGGTTTTGAGCGAAAACTACTCTGTGAGTTTCGGAGATTTTTAGCTAAACCTGCCCATATATTATAGAATGGCCGGGCGGGTTTGAGGCGATTATTGTTGGTAAAAACTGCCCCTACAGGTATTATTACAACCATTGACCGCCTCGGAAACGCCAGTAAGGAAAGAAAATCCGCATCAGTGTTTGCGACGCCAGATAAATAGCCAGCCACACTAAACTATAATGCAATGCAAAAGCTCCCAAGTCAAAATCTTGTGCAGGTATCCCCGGCAAACCTATAACTTTGATTAAAAATAACACAAAAAGTGCCTCCCAAATCCCAGCGAGCAATTGAAATACACCAGGCCAATCTCGATCCCAGCGAAACTGCTGAATCGAAATATATAAAGCATCCCAGCCGATGCCAAAAATCGCTACATACCCTAAAATCCAGAAAAATATTGAGCCTGATTGGGAGGTAATTAAACCCATAAAAAAGGGCAGGGTTACTAAAACGCCTACGGTTGCAAATAGCAATAACCGAGTTTGCCAGCGGCCGAATAAGGTGGGAGTCATGCGATTTTAGATTTTAGATTTTAGATTTTAGATTGAATGGGAAGGTTGTTCGATTTTAGATTTTAGATTTTAGATTTTAGATTGAACGCGAAGCTCAGTTAAATCCATTAAATTCTGTACATTGCTTGTTGCCGAACTTCGTCCTTCAAATTAGCCGGGAGATTTATTTAAAATCCACTTCCACCACTGCACGAACGATCGCCAAACGCTCAATTTCCGCACACCAGCAACTCGGTTGGCGGCCAGACTTTCAACGGAACGCAAGGCGGCGTATTGCAAGCCCAAAAAACTGTCTACGGGCGCGTAAGGCCCTCCCAAAGTAATCGCGCCGGCTGCGTATACCCGGCCTTCTGTGTTGCTAGCACAAGAATTCCGCAATTCGGGAATTTCAAAATCGTTGTTAACACTCAGCCGCCCCAAACCGTTGAGGGGAAGATTGTATTGAGCTACCAAATCGTTTAACAGGGGACTGGTTTTTACCTTAGCGTCCAAACCCGTAGCATCAATAATAAAATCAGCTTCTAACTTAATTTGCCCCTTGAGTTCCTTCTCCTGAATGTAGGTCACCGTGCGGTTTTGACTGTCGCGCTCGACTCGCTCGACTTCCCCGAAGGTAATTTGATACCATCCTTGACTTAAACCTTCTTTGACAATCCGCCGCCAGTCGCTGCGCTGGGCTGTGGTAGTGCCGCCCCAGTCTGTGAGCAACTGCGGCCGAAATTCGGGGGCGGCTTTTTCCAAAAGTACGCGGAGTTCCCCGCCCCAGCAAGCTTTCGGCCAGTTGAAAGGTTGAAATTCGTAGTGATTTTCGACGCTGCGCTGAGCGAGGTTAAATTTGTTGCCCTGGGGTTTGGGCGATCGCATCAAATGCAATACTTGAATGTTGCGGTTCCGCTGCCGCGCTTCGTAAATCCGCTGCACCACCCGCGAAGCTACTATTCCCCTGCCTCTAATTAACACGCTGCCGCCGCTGGCCTCCAATTTTTCGTAAACGCCGTCGTGGTTTTCGTAAGCGTTGACAACCGACTCAAAATCCTGGGTTTTTTCGCGGTAAGCTTGCAAATCCGGCAAAAATTGAATGGCGGGATAGCCGGTGGCTAAGTGTACGTATTTGGCGATTAAAAAAGCGTGGTCGCGGTGATCCGCATTCGATCGAGAATAAGCGATCGCATACCTGCCGTCATCTATTTTGCGAATTCCCCGCACTCTACCGTAGCGAAACATCTGATTCCACCCTATTCGATCGACTTCCCTGTCAATAGAATCAAACACATTCCCCGCGCGAGGCGTATAAGTTTCGGCAAAAGTCGGTTCAGCAAACACCTGCCACATCAACTTCAACGACATCCCCAAACGCCCTTTGAGTAATTCCTGCCAAGCTTCCCGCAAAGCATAGGGAGGCCAGCCCCAAATGTTGTCTGGACAGGATTCAGAATTCGATCGCAGGCGTTCCCGCAGCGGAATTTGAGAATTCAGGCACAGACGCCGATAGCGGGCGTAAGGTTGCTCTTCCATGCCCAAAACCGCTATTCGATCGGTTGTCACCCCGCAAATTCTCAGCAAATCCACCCAAATAAAGCTGCCCAAACCGCCGCCAACGGCTGCCCAATCAACTTCTGCCACAGGGACTCCCATAGATTGGAGCGATCGCATATTCACTTGAGAAGCGTGCAAAAATGCGATCGGCGGAAATTCTCCCGTAGTACGTGTTTGAGGAAGCTGCAACACCATTTGCTGGCCCCGTGGGTCTGGCCCATTGGTCTGCGGGTTAAAGAAAATGTGAGAATTGACCGAGGGCGTTTCTGGGGAATTAATAGCAAAAGAAATGCCGATCGCGTAGGGGCCAACTTGCAGCATATCCCCGTTTGCCAGCACGCACCGGGTTTGGCGAACGCCGTTGACAAAAGTACCGTTGCGGCTGCCCGTGTCAGTGAGTACAATACTGTTACCTTCGGTGCCAATCACTCCGTGAAAGCGAGAAACTTGGCTGCTGCTGAGCGCAATTCGAGAAACTCTTTCCCCGTTGAGTGTGGCGGGCATAGCTTCAAAAATTCGTCCCAAAGCGATGGGTAAGTCGAGTATCGGGGATCGACAATCCCCCGTAGCTGTATCTGTCCAAGTCAGTCGCAGGCGCAAGGGTTGAGAATTCATGATTATTTTTTAAACATCAGCCTTCGGCTTTGAGCTTTCTGCAACAAAGATTTTTGAAATTGAGAGTGTTTAGCGGATAGGCCGATTTTCCCTTTTTCCAACATTCACGGAGAGATCATCACACTCGCCGCAGCCGCCAAAGAAGTACCGCACCACGGACACCCCGCATTCAACTGCGCGTAAGGCGAAATTCGAGCGCACTTCGGACACTGCAAACCATATTTGGAAGGCCCCGTCGGCCCAGAGTTACCCGGTGCGGGAGGCCCGGACAGCAAAACTGTCTGCGGCGCGGCTACCTCCACCTCCGTCACCTTCACCACCTCGATTTGCACTTGGCCTAAATGGATGCGGCTTCCGGGACTCAATTTTGCTTCGCCTCGGGCGAGAATTTTTCCGTCAACCAGGGGCGGATTGCTTTCGCGCAAATTCCGCACTGCATACTCCTGCAATTCCTGATTAAAAAATATTTCAACCTGCAGACCCGATACGCTGGGATGGGAAAATACTATATCGCACTTCGCCGGATCGCGCCCGAGCCTCACGGTTCCCGGATTTTTGCTCGGCAGTCCGTTTTGAATTGTCAGAGTTTGACGCACCCCAGCTTCTGTCCATGCTAAAGTTAGCTGGTTTGTCATGATTGTATAGTTTGCTCAAAAATATAAAAAAATATTAGCTGATTTATTTTGAGCACTGACTTCCTCACCAAAAAACTTAATTAGAATTATTGACGCCGACTCGATCGAACTTCTGAAAATATTATGTGCAGCTAAACAAAAAAGCCCCGAAGTCAGGGCTTTTTGTGCTCGTATTGGCTTTTTTTGAGAGACTGACTAGCGCTTGCCAGCTTTTCTTTCCCACAAAATTATTCACCCCAGTGCAGCTTTGTTAAAATTTTGCTGTTAAAGATTTGCCAGCGATTGCTAAAAACTAATTGCTGTGGGGTTTACAGATTTGCGAAGCTTTGGTGCGCTAATAACGAATTTTGGAGGTATGGCGATCGAACTATCTCGGGAAATTCGCTCGCCCCACCTCCTCAAACGCTCAGTGTCCTAGTGCTATCTCTCAAGCTGCAACTGTGCAATCTTTCGTTGCAGCGCCAGCCGGGAGAGACTTATTCGCTCTTGCGGCTTTTCCGACCGCCTTCGCGACCAATTTGAGCCATGTGTTCGCGATTTCTGCTGACAGCTTCGCCGCCTTTTTGGCCAGCTTCTCTGGCTTCTTCAGGGGTGAATTCGTGTGCAGTTCCTTTCTCGTGTGCAGCTTTTCCGCCTTTGCTAGCAATTGCGCGCTGTTTTTCTGCATCCATAGAAGCGAATCCGCGTTTGCTTTTCTCAGCCATGACTGTCTCCTTGTTTTTTTTCTGATTTTTTAGCTCGATCGCGCCTTCGCCTCCCACTGTCGTGGTTGCTCCCAGTCAGTGGTGAGATATCCGACGGTAAATTATGAAACCTCATCAGACGAATCTCTGCTTTTGGTTTAACTCGCAGAATGAATATTTCATAATTTACAAATGTGAACTAAAAATAGTTCACGCCCGGGCACTATAGTTAGAGCCGCCAATGTTTAAGCAGGTTACTGTCTTTCAATCATTGTAGAAACCCCCCAACTTTTATACCTCTTTCTCAGGTATAGTCATTCTTTAGTTCGCTGGAAGGATGGAAGCTAAAGCTGATTGGGGGTAGACTCAGAGGATTTTTTGACTTAACGGCGACACCTCAAAAATTAAAAGTCCCAAGAGGGATGCTTTTTTGCCTTTTTACTTTTTTTTTGATGCCTTCCGCGCTTGCCAGTTATCCCGATGTTAGTTGGTCTGCCGATCGAGTTGTTTCTGGTAAGCGATATTTTGGGGCGCAGCGCAGGACGTACTCGATCGCGCTTTTTAAGTTTACCTTATGGCCTATCGAAACATAAATCGGTTTTACCCCTGTTTGCGTCCTCAGCGCTGCACCTACCGTTGCTCCCTCCAGCAGCAAGGGTTCCCAACTGCCCCGGTCGAGCCCGACTTCTGAATGTTCTCCAATAAATCGATTTTTGGCAACTCCGATGGTCGCAATCCCTGTCAACACCCCCAAATGGCAGGCAAGACCGAACCTGCGGGGATGGGCTAGTCCTTGACCGTCGCACAATATTAAGTCTGGCCTCAAACTGATATTTTCCAAAGCCTCAAGGACTGCCGGCACTTCTCGAAAAGACAGGAAACCCGGAATATAAGGAAAAGTTGTAGGACTGCGAACCACAGCTTGCTGCTGCAACTGCAAGTCGGGAAAGCTCAGAACTGTTACAGCGGCCCGCGATACATCGTTTGCACTGTCGTAGCCGACATCTACGCCTGCGACGTACCGAATTGTCTCCAGTTGATTTTCGGTAATTACCTCTGACCGAAGCTGTTCTTGAATGGCGATCGCCTCTTCAATTGTCTGCGGCCAAGGGTGTCGCTGCAACATTAGGCATCTTTATTTAACCGTTCTCATCTAAGTTTAACTTATTTTCTGGCATTTTTAAACTCGGATTTTTATCCTTTTAGACTATAAATTCACAGCTTGCGTAAGGAGTCTTTCTTTATACTCTGGAGGTTTGAGTAAGGCGGGCAGAGGCTTATTCTACAAATAGAGTCTGTACGTCGGAGAATGAAATTCTATCTTTCGCGGCTTGCACCAACCCGCAAAGGTTTCACCGCCGCTCACCTCCAATTTTCTACTCAAATTTCACAAAAAATACCTATTTGATGCTGATTTTTTAGCTTTCTAGAAAGCTTTCTCTTTGCGATCGCCATTTTATCGCTTGTCGGAGAGCGATCGAGCTATCTATTTACTTCTGCTTTATCTAAAAAAATCCTCCTTGTCAAGATGATTGAAACATTTATTCATCAATAATCTCACCCAGCTACAAGTGCCATTGTTCATCCCCGCTCATCGAGTTAAGAAATTCCCAGACCCTCACAAATATATGACTTTTATGAAAATAAAATAAATGAATTTATGAGTTGTTGCACCATTAACATGAAGTTATAATCTTAGATAATAGCGAAGAGAAAACTAACATCAAGTAACACAACATAGGTGAATTAACATATGAAAACCATGCAAAGTGTTCGGTACAACCTAGCTCTCTACATCGTCGGTGGCATCGTCTTCATCATCGCCGCCTTAATTTTAAGACCTTTTACCATCGTCGGCGCAGGGGAACGGGGCGTCATGATGCGCTTTGGCAAAGTTCAAGACGCTATTTTAGATGAAGGCATTCACCCGATTTTACCGATCGTCACCTCTGTAAAAACTCTCAGTGTGCGGGTACAAAAAACAGACTTGAAAGCAGATGCAGCATCCAAAGATTTGCAAAGTATTACTACAGATTTGGCAGTCAACTGGAATGTCGATCCTGCCAAAGTCAATCAAATTTTTCAACAAATAGGAGACGAAGAACAAATTGTTACCAGCATTCTGAGTCCGGCAATTTCGGAAGTTCTCAAAGCAGCAACTTCTAAAAAAACCGCAGAAGAAATTATTACTAAGCGCACGGAACTGAAAACAGAAATCGACAACAGCCTCAAAAAGCGTTTGGAACCTTACGGCGTCATCGTCAGAGATGTTTCGTTAATAAATTTTGGCTTTTCTCCAGAATTTAGCAAAGCCATCGAAGCCAAGCAGATAGCAGAACAAGAAGCTAAACAGGCAGAATTTACAGTTAAAAAAGCAACCCAAGACGCTCAAGCCCAAATTAATCGCGCTAAAGGTCAAGCCGAATCTCAGCGCTTGCAGCGGCAAACTTTAACTCCTGAAATTTTGCAGCAGCAAGCGATTGAAAAATGGAACGGTCAGTTTCCGACAGTAATGGGAGGAGGTGGAACTTTGCCCTTAATTAATATTGCGCCGCCGAGCTCTCAAGCTGCAATTCCTGCTAAATAAGCTGCTGCGCATCACGATTAACGGAGCGCGGGGAGAAGGGGAGAAGGGGAGAGAGTCCGAGGGGCAGAGGAATAGAGAGAGCGTTTTCACTGCAGAAGTGAAGATGTGCTTTTTTAAATGCCCAACAGCAAGCGTATAAAATACAACTAACAACTAAGGTTAAATCCCGCTTACTTAAGTACCAAGATAGAATTTACGTGGCGCGAACCATGAAAAACGCTAAAGTAAGAAACAACTCGGAAATTGTAAAGGTTTGCTTGAAACTTCGGCTGATGGGAGATCGCGAGAACCAGTCAATTTCTAATTTAGGTGAAGTGGGGAGTGCCGGCGATCGCCATACTGCATCAAAAGCACTGTGGCTGCGCGATCGAGCATTGGCAGCTACTAGCAGCGGCATTGTCATTGCTGACGCCAATGCACCCGATTGCCCCATAATTTATTGCAATCCGGCCTTTGAACGGATGACAGGTTACTGCGCCAGTGAAATCTTGGGGCGCAATTGCCGATTTTTGCAAGGTCCGGATACCGATCGAACTACTGTAGCTAAGATCCGCGACGCCTTGCGCCAAGGTCTAGAAATCAAGACAACAATCAAAAATTACCGCAAAGACGGCAGTCCTTTTTGGAGCAAATTGTCGCTATCTCCCGTGCGAGACGACAGCGCTAATTTGACTCACTTCGTAGGGATTCAGTCGGACTTGTCGGAACGCATCTGTGAAGTGCACGAAGCTTTGCAGCAAGCTAACGACCAACTGCAAACGATTTTGGAAGCAGTTCCGGGAACAGTATCTTGGATTAGCTCGGATTTGCACTATTTGGGGGTTAACCAGCACTTAGCCAAACTGCACGGTTTGCCGCCGTCGGCATTTGTGGGTCAAGATATCGGTTTTCTGGGCGCTAGCTCGGATTTTAACTCTTTTGTGGTGGAGTTTTTTGCTGGCGACGCTACGGAAGCGGTTAAAGAACTCAGCGTTAAGGTGAAAACTGATGGCGGAGAGTCGGCGGGATACTATTTGATTGTGGCTCAAAAATACGATCGCGGCAAAGCAGCTTGTCTGGTAGGGATAGACATTACCGAACGCAAGCTGATAGAAGAAGCTCTGGTGCTGACTCGCAAGGCGGTGGAAAGTTCGAGCGACGCGATCGGGATCAGCGATGCGAACGGCACTCACATCTATCAAAATCAAGCGTTTTCTCAGCTATTTGAATGGGACACGGCAGAGGAATTTAAGCTAGCCGGAGGTATGCCGGCAGTTTTTGCTGACCCCGCAGTCGCCAGCGAGGTACTCGACACGATCGCCCACGGTTATTCTTGGTCTGGTGAAATTACCAACCGCACTAAAAGCGGCGAAATGTTGCAAGTGTTGCTGCGGGCCGATGCTATTAAAGACCGCACAGGGAAAATAGTCGGTCGGATTTACATGAATACCGATATTACCGATCGCAAGCGCACGGAACAAGAGCTGCGGCAAAGCGAGAAGCGCTTTCGATCGTTGATTGAAAATGCTAGAGACATTATTGTGATTCTGGACGAGAAAGGCTTTTGTCGCTATGTCTCTCCTTCCCTAGAGCGGATTTTGGGCTACCCGACGGCGGAAGTGCTCGGCAGATCTGTATTTGACTTGATTCACCCTGACGAATTGCTGATAGTGGATCAAGTGTTCAAAGGTGTCATGCAAAAGCCGAAAGTTAGCCTGGGAATGGCCGAATACCGAGTGCAGCACAAGGACGGTTCCTGGTGCGTGTTGGAAGCGGTGGCGACGAATTTGCTCGACGAACCTTCGGTGCGGGGAATTGTGGTCAACTGTCACGACGTGACTGAGCGCAAGCTGGCTGAAGAGCAATTGTTGCACGATGCTTTGCACGATGCGCTGACGGGGTTGCCGAACCGGGGTTTGTTGACTGACAGGTTGGGGCAAGCTTTTGCGCGCGCGCAACGGCATCCAAGCGATCGGTTTGCGGTGCTGTTTCTGGATTTGGACAGGTTTAAGGTGATTAATGACAGCCAGGGACACCGCACGGGCGATCGGCTGTTGGTGGCTGTGGCTCGCCGTCTCTTGACTTGTTTGCGACCTGGCGATACGGCGGCGCGTGTGGGGGGAGATGAGTTTGTGATTTTGCTGGAGGAAATTCAGGGTGTTGATGAGGCGATCGCCCAAGCAAAGGAAATTCTCCAGGCGATCGAACGACCGCTTTATTTGGAAGGGAATAAAGTTTTAATTACTGCTAGCATCGGCATTGCTTTGAATACCGACAAATATCAGTGGGCAGGAGATATTTTGCGCGATGCTGATATTGCGATGTACCGCGCCAAAGCTCTCGGTAAAGCTCGCTACGAAGTGTTTACGAGTTCGATGCACACTCGGGCTGTGGCTTTGATGAACTTGGAACACGATTTGCGGGAATCGGTTGAAGAGCTGAATTTGAAACATTCAATAGTGAATTTAGGATGTGGGGCGGCGCAGGAAAACTCGCCTACGAGCGAAATCGAGCGGAAGTTGGAGCGTCCGAAATCGCAATTTGTTCCTTTTAAATTGGAATGTCCTTTTACTGTTTATTACCAGCCGATCGTTTCTTTGAAAAGTGGCTCAGTTATCGGATTTGAGGCGTTGGTGCGCTGGCTGCACCCGGAACGAGGTTTAGTTTCCCCGATGGAATTTATTGCGATGGCGGAGGAAACAGGGCTAATTACGCCTTTGGGCTTGTGGGTTTTGAACGAAAGCTGCCGCCAAATTATCAAGTGGCAGAGTTTGAATTTACCTGTGGGAAATTCGGGATTGACAGTAGCAGTAAATCTTTCCGGGAGGCAGTTTTCGGAACCGGACTCGATCGAGCAAATTAAGCAAGTTTTGCTGGAAACGGGTGTGGACGCTCGCTGTTTGAAGTTGGAGATTACTGAGAGTGTGCTGATGGAAGATGGGGAAGTGGCGGCGGGGATGCTTTCGCAGTTGAGAGAGTTGGGGATTGAGCTGTGCATTGATGATTTCGGGACTGGTTATTCGTCTCTGAGTTATTTGCACAGGTTCCCGATTAATATTTTGAAGGTCGATCGCTCTTTTGTCAGCCGCATCGGGGAAAAGGGCGAAAATTTGGAAATCGTGCGGGCGATCGTCATGCTGGCCAGCAGTTTGGGGATGAAAGTAGTGGCAGAAGGTGTCGAAACCGCCGTCCAGTTGGCTCAAATGCGGGCGATCGGCTGCGAGTACGGTCAGGGGTTCTTTTTCTCTAAACCTCTCGACAGCGAGGCAGCTACAGCCTTGTTGAGCCGATCGCCGAAATGGTGAACTGAACCAAATATTTAATTTGTACATTGAAAAATATTAAAACTATTGCGCGGTGCGCTTATTGGAGAATCACACGATTTTAGATTTTAGATTTTAGATTTTAGATTGAAGAAAGCGACCCCACTGATAAATCCGGCGGCTTGCGAGCGGGATTCGGAGCTTTTTTCTCGCTCCACGAATGAATCCGGGGGCTTGTGACCAAATTGCTTGATTGTCAATAAGGGCGATCGATCTTTTGCTAATCGATGCCTGGAGTGTTAAAGTTACACTTTAAAAATTAGGTGTTGCTTAATCTGGGTATGAAAAAAATTCAGTTGAAAATCCCGAAGCTTTGTGGATACTGGTTTCTCTGACTTGCATATTTAGCCTTTCATACCCTAACTCAGCAACGCCTGTTGCATTCATTTTTTATTTTACTTGGAGTTTTGGTAGTTTTTTATTAAATCTTTTTCAGCGCGTTTATGTAGGGTAAGGTGCGCAATGCGCACCTACACTTTATCTAGGGTCAAGTGCGCATCGCGCACCCGGAGAAAGCGATTTAACCTTGACTGTAAGCCTCCATTGGCAAACAAGAACAAACAAAATTGCGATCGCCAAACGCATTATCTATGCGGCCCACCGCCGGCCAAAACTTATATTCGCGAGTCCAAGGTGCCGGATAAGCCGCTTGCGCGCGAGTATAAGGACGATTCCACTCATCAACCATCAGAGATTCTGCGGTGTGGGGCGCATTTTTTAAAACGTTATTTTGCGCATCAACATTACCTTTTTCAATTTCCGCAATTTCGCCTCGAATCGCAATCATCGCATCGCAAAAACGATCTAATTCCTGTTTAGATTCGCTTTCCGTCGGTTCCACCATTACCGTACCAGCAACCGGCCAAGAAACCGTCGGCGCGTGATAGCCGTAATCCATCAACCGTTTAGCGATATCTTCGACTTCAATAGTCGCAGATTTTTTGAGCGATCGCAAATCTAGAATACACTCGTGCGCCACCAAACCAGCTTTCCCTTTGTACAAAACCGGATAATAAGATTCTAAGCGTTTTGCCATGTAATTAGCATTAAGAATTGCTACTTTTGTTGCCTCAGTTAAACCCCCTCCTCCCATCATCCGAATGTACATCCAAGAAATAGTCAAAATGCTAGCACTTCCCCAAGGCGCTGCGGAAACAGCACCAACTGTTGACTGTTGACTGTTAACTGTTGACTGTTGGCTGTTAAGAATAGAATGACTGGGCAAAAATTCTACCAAATGAGACATTACCCCAATCGGGCCCATACCAGGGCCGCCGCCGCCGTGGGGAATACAGAAAGTTTTGTGCAGATTCAAGTGACAAACATCAGCACCAAAATCACCGGGGCGGCACAAACCAACTTGAGCATTCATATTTGCGCCGTCCATATAAACTTGTCCGCCGCAGTTGTGGACAATCTCGCAAATCTCTTTAATTTCTTCCTCAAAAACGCCGTGCGTAGATGGATATGTCACCATCAAAGCCGCCAGTTCATTTTTGTGTTTCTCGGCTTTTTTATGTAAATCCGCAACATCAATATTGCCCTGAGAATCGCACTCGACAGCAACTACTTTCATTCCCGCCATCACCGCGCTAGCCGGGTTCGTACCGTGGGCAGACTGGGGAATCAAACAGATATTTCGGTGAGATTCGCCTCGGTGCTCGTGGTATTGGCGAATAACTAACAAGCCCGCGTATTCGCCTTGGGAACCGGCGTTTGGCTGCAAAGAAATTCCCGCAAAACCGGTGATTTCTGCCAGCCACTGTTCTAGCTGCACGAACATCATTTGATAGCCGCGACTTTGATCGCGGGGTGCAAAAGGATGTATCTTGCCAAATTCCGCCCAAGTCACCGGCATCATCTCTGCTGTTGCATTCAATTTCATTGTGCAAGAACCCAAGGGAATCATCGATGTATTTAGCGATAAATCTTTGGCTTCTAAACGGTGCAAATAGCGCAAAAGTTCAGTTTCTGAATGGTAGCTGTTGAAAACTGGATGGGCGAGATAGCTGCTGGTGCGATCGCAAAAATCTGGTAACGTCAAATATGAATTCAATGCGTCGGCATCCAGCGGAATGTTGAGAGCATTCTGCCCGTCAGCCCTGATATAATCTTTATCCTGTGCAAATATTTTCCACAACTCTTGCACATCTTCAACGGTGACAGTTTCATCTAACGTGATTCCTACTGTCGAATCATCGAAAACTCGGAGATTAATTTTGCGAACTTTAGCAGCTTCTAGAATTTCTGACAGCGGTTTATCTCCCAATTCTACCCGCAAAGTATCGAAGAAAGGTTGAGAACTAATTTTGTATCCGAAACTTCTTAAACCCGATGCCAAAAGTGCTGTTAAAGTCCATACTTTCTCAGCAATGTCTTTCAGTCCAGACGGCCCGTGATAAACAGCATACATACTCGCCATCACTGCCAGCAAAACTTGAGCAGTACAAATATTGCTGGTTGCTTTTTCGCGGCGGATGTGCTGTTCGCGAGTTTGCAAGGCCAGACGCAAAGCAGATTTGCCGTTGGCATCTTTAGAAACGCCGACAATTCTCCCCGGAACTTGCCGTTTAAACTCTTCTCGCGTGGCGAAATAGGCTGCGTGGGGCCCTCCGAATCCCATCGGCACTCCGAAGCGCTGAGTGCTTCCTACGGCTATATCCGCGCCGAATTCGCCGGGGGGTGTCAGCAAGCAAAGGCTCAAAATGTCGGCGGCCACTGTGACTAATGCGCCGACTTCGTGTGCCGATCGAATAAAATCGGTATAGTCGTAAATTGCGCCGTCTGTGGCGGGGTATTGCAGGAGAGCGCCGAAAATTGTACGATCGAACTCAAAGCTTTGATGGTCGCCGACAATTACCTCAATTCCCAGCGGCTTAGCGCGAGTTTGCACGACTTCCACAGTTTGAGGGTGGCAATCTTGGGCAACAAAAAACGCTTTTGCCTTATTTTTACTCGCGCCGTAACTAACCGCCATCGCTTCGGCCGCCGCAGTCCCTTCATCCAGCAAAGAAGCGTTGGCAATTTCCAAACCCGTGAGGTCAATTATCATTGTTTGGAAATTCAGTAAAGCTTCCAATCGTCCTTGAGCAATTTCGGCTTGATAGGGAGTGTAAGCTGTATACCAGCCGGGATTTTCTAGGATATTCCGCTGAATGACGGGGGGAGTTATGCAGTCGTGATATCCTGTGCCGATGTACGATCGAAATACCTGATTTTTGGCAGCAATTTCTTTCAATTCTGCCAAAGCGCTGTACTCGCTTTGCGCTGCGGGAAGTTGTAGCGGTTGAGAAATGCGAATCGCCGCAGGAACCGTTTTGTCAATCAACTCATCGAGGCTGGAAATGCCCAAAACATTGAGCATTTGCTGGATTTCGCTGGGTGTCGGGCCAATGTGTCGGCCCGCAAAACCACCTATGGGGGAAAGGTTTTGCTGCTGACTGGGTTCAAGTTGAGGGCTGTAAAGTACCAAGGCGGATTCTCCTGAATAGACTTTTGCTTCTTTGTTTGTAACATTTTGCTAAGAAAACCAGGAAAATTTTCTGCGTCTATTAAAGTCCGACAGTCCGACAGGGGTTGAAACCCCTGTCTCACAGCTAAAGTGGTCGGTCGCCGACCTTAGATTAAGCCGCATTTATCGCAAATCGCCGCGCAACTGCTTAGTATTTCAGTCGTATTTAGACGACTTGTGCTATAAGCACCGTGGGTTTCAACCCCTGGGGGATTGTGGAGGAATCTACGAGCCCTAGCCCCAAATTCCAACTCAAAACCCAAAACTCATAACTACTCCCCTTCCACCATTTTGCGATACTCCGGGGCCGAGAAAGCCTCGTCTGCGTCGCTGGTGTTGTCAACGCGCACTTTCAGCAGCCAGCCAGCGCCATAGGGGTCTTCCGCCAAATTTTCGGGAGACTCTATAATTTCATCATTGCGTTCTACGACTGTACCGGTAACTGGTGCTTTCAAGTCTTCAACGGCTTTCACTGACTCGACTGTACCGAAAGCTTCGCCTTTTTCCAACCCTGCACCGACTTCTGGCAAATCTAGAAACACGATATCGCCGAGTTGGTCAACTGCAAAGGCACTAATGCCGATGGTGGCTATTTCGCCTTCGAGTCGGATGTATTCGTGGGTGTCTAGGTATTTCAAGTCATCGGGGTATGTTAGTGCCATGTCTTTTCTCGCAATAAAAAAGTATTAGTTAAATCTTATTCAACTATGAGCCTTTAGTAATGACTAAGTGGAACAGAAAAAATATTAAACGCTTGCTTTTCGGAGAATTTTCTGTCAAACGACTTATAAAATCTCTAATTTTTATTTACGCATTTCTGTGTTTTTACGGTTTCTTTTTTTCAGAACGGCTAATTTTCCAACATCCCCCATCTAGTCAGAGTGATAGCATGGAAGTTATCAAAGTTAGCTCAGCTAATGGCGTGAAAATTTCTGCTGTTGATTTTCCTAACCCGCAAGCTAAATATACCATACTTTACAGTCACGGGAATGCGGAAGACTTGGGCGGGATTTTGTGGCTACTCAGAGAGATTCGAGATAGCGGGTTTGCTGTGTTTGCCTATGATTATCAAGGTTACGGCACGAGTCAGGGAAAGCCTTCCGAGTATAATACTTATCGTGATATTGATGCTGCTTATAATTATTTAACCCAACAGTTGGGAGTACCTGCAAAGCAAATTATTCTTTACGGCCGTTCTGTGGGCGGTGGGCCGGCAATTGATTTGGCGTCGCGGCAAAAAGTCGGCGGTTTGGTGGTTGAAAATTCCTTTGTTTCGGCTTTTCGGGTGTTGACGCGGATTCCGATTTTACCCTTTGACAAGTTTGTAAATATTGATAAGATTGGCAAAGTTCGATCGCCTGTTTTGGTGATTCATGGTAAGGCTGATGACGTGGTTCATTTTTGGCATGGAGAGCAGTTGTTTGCAGCCGCGAAGCAGCCGAAATTGAATTTTTGGGTTGATGGGGCGGGTCATAATGATTTGATGGACGTGGCGGGCGATCGCTATGCTGCAACTTTGCGAAAATTTGCTAAGCTAGTAGATGAGTCTTCTCGACCAAGATGAGCAACGGGCTAGAAGCCCGTTCCACAACAACACCTACACTTACACTTTATTGTGAACCGTTGCTCTGAGCAACGCCCCTGAATTAATACTCAACTACTTAATTTAACTCGGGCGGTTTTGCGATCGATAAAATGGTTTTTTCACCACACTAGCCGGATAGTTTTTACCGCGAATTTCGACCTCTAATTGCTGACCGATTTTAGCTAATTTTGTCGGAACAAATGCGAGGGCTACTGGCCGATTCAATGTAGGCGATAATGTACCGCTAGTAACTTCTCCTACTGTTTCGCTTTTAAATATTACCGGATAGCCGTGGCGCGCAATGTGCCGCCCCTGCATTTCTAACCCTACCAACCGTTTTGATACTCCACTCGCTTTCTGCTGTTCCAAAACCTCCCGCCCAATAAAATCGCCTTTGGTGTCGAGGTGAACTACCCAACCCAATCCAGCCTCTAAAGGCGTGATATTGTCGTCTATATCTTGACCGTAAAGAGCCATTGCTGCTTCTAAACGCAAAGTATCTCTCGCACCCAAACCGCAGGGTACAACGCCAGCAGCTAACAATTTTTGCCACAGTTCTTTTCCTACTTCGGCATCCACCATGATTTCAAACCCATCTTCGCCAGTGTAACCAGTTCTGGCTATAAAACTCTGCTGTCCCAACAGATTTGTTTCTAAGTGACCGAATGCCTTAATTGGTGCGAGGTTGTCTTCCACAAAAGGCTGGAGATAGTTAACAGCTTCCGGCCCTTGAATGGCAATTAAAACTTTATCTTCGGAGATGTCTGTAAAACAGAGTTCGCTCAATTCTAAGTGCGTGGTTATCCATGCTTTGTCTGGGATGCGAGTGGCGGCGTTGACAATGATTACTGCACGTTCTTCGTTAGTGATAGCGTCTGGTTCTTGGCAGTAGAAAATAATGTCGTCTAAGATGCAGCCTTTGGCATTTAGCAAAACTGTATATTGAGCTTGACCGGGTTGCAAGTGGCTCAAGTCTGAGGGTACTAAGGGTTGAAATTTTTCTATTACTTTTTTCCCTGTCAAACCAAATTTTCCCATGTGGGAAATGTCGAACATTCCTGCTTGCTGGCGTACTGCTTGGTGTTCGCTGCTGATGCCTGCGTACTGTACTGCCATCTCCCACCCGGAAAAGGGCACCATCCGGCCTTTGAGTTGTAATGATAGGTCGTACAGAGGCGATCGGGCAAGTTGGATCGGACTCTCTGGATTGTTGGGTTCAGTTGACTTTGCCACAGGTAGCGCTTTGTTTTTGCGGGTAGACTGTTTTGATTTTACGGGAAAATTGGTTTTCAGGGTGTGCGGCGCGATCGAATTTAAACACGGGGTGCTACTGTTTCGGTACAAAGCGCGATCGCATTTAACCACACGCTGGTACTGTTTGCGTACAAATTAGGATAGGGCAGTGCCGTTTCTTTAATCTTTTTTATGGAGAATAGCGGACTCGAGCCCCTAACCCCTACAATGCCATTGTTCATATATTTTGCCTGCAATACTTATTTTGTATAGCTTTTTAGCATTCTCAATAACTGATATCCGTCTTCTGTCACTAAGCGGAAAAAGAAAATAAAAATTCACTCTCATTCATCAAGTGAGAGAAGGGATTTGGGTAAAAATTCATTAACCCCTTTAATCGAGCCAAGCCTGTAGATAATTGTGGAATCGGAAAAACTTTTAGCCACTGTTGTATCAAGTTAAAGCTAATTAAAGGTTGCAGCATTAATCTCAAGTTGTTTATATGGCTCTGACAACTGTTTTTTTCATCAAGCGTCTTGATGTTGCTCAAAGCGGTGGAGAAATGAGAAGTTTTTTGCGGATGAAGTGCTGGGTGATGAAGCCTGGGAGTTAACGGCTGTATTAGACCTAGTATAGAGGCAGATCATCAGGTAAGCACTACAAACGATTTCCCACCATTTTTCAATCTGTGAATATTGCATAACTCGGAAATCTGCCCATCCTAATTCACTCTTACTTTGTCGAAACCATATTCAATCCCAGTCTTATTTCCATATAAATTCCCAACTTCTTTAGCTAAGGCTCCCGGAAGCAAGTGTCATCACATACCAGGTTTGATTTTCGGGAAATGTCTCTATATCCGTTGTGATTTCCCAGTAACGCAACGCTCTCTTTTTTCCCTAAATAATTTCTCTAATATAGCGGAGTTCTCGGCTCCCATCAGAAAATATCCGCTCTTTCTTTACACCATTTATTAGTTCTCACCCTTTGCTCTGGAGGCAACCGCACACTTTGATTACTCCGAATTGCAGAGCGCGAACTGAAGGTTTAATCCTTGCAAACAGCGAATGAATGTACTCGTACTTTTTCCAGATAAGCTATCAGCCTGAACACAGTCTATTTGAAACCCCATTGCTTTAATTTCTCTAATCATCTGGCTGGCTATCAGGGGTTTGCGTAAGTAACTATCCTTGAGTTTAAGTCGTTTTTTAGGTTTATAAATTTCAAACATTAATGGGAAAGTTAACCCATCTACTAGACCATAGCTCACCACAGCCACTATGCTATTGTCAATTTTTCCAAGTCGCCCTAAATATTGTCTAGCTACATACAGCGGTTCCCGCTGTAAAACGGTACAATAAAAACAGGAAATATTATTCTGTATTCAAAGCTAATGAAAGCATATTCTGTCGATCTCCGATAAAAAATAGTGGCAGCACACTTGCTAGAAAAAATGTCAATTAGGAAGGTAGCCACCCGGTTTTGTGGAGCGTAAAAGTCTAGTCCAAAAACTGATAAAGCAACAACGATTCGAGGGTTCTTTACAGCCTAACGGGACTTAAACAAAAAATACGGTTAAAATACGTTATAATGCTTGCATAGCAAGCATAGAACGTTAAAGAATGACCAATGAAAGAGACAACCCCTGCCGCGATGCCCCCCTGCTTCGATAGATGGTGTCAAAGATTTGACGATATTTTTGGTCA
>NZ_JAUBPO010000070.1:0-43268 GCF_036700785.1 Microcoleus sp. S28C3
TTTATTGCACCGCCTCTTAAATGAAGGGCAATTAATAATTAAATGGAGTCGCAAAATCAAAAATAAGGGTAATGCTTATATCACAGTTTAAATGTGCAACAGCTTATCAAGTTCTCTGGGGTGCTGAGTTGACCCATCGCGGGCAACAAATTAAAAATGACTTAGAGTCACGTCGCGCCATTCGTCGCAATCGCCGTAAGCGCAAAACTCGTTACCGCAAACCACGTTTTCTGAACCGTACTCGAAAGCCTGGATGGTTGCCACCAAGCTTAGAATCCAGGGTGAAAAACATCGTGACTTGGGTCAACCGCATCCGTCGATATGTCCCAATCACAGGTGTGTCCCAAGAGTTAGTTAAGTTTGACCTATTCGCAATGCAGAATCCTGAAATATCCGGCAAGGAGTATCAGCAAGGGGAACTTGCGGGTTATGAAGTCAGAGAATACTTGTTAGCGAAGTGGGGGAGAAAATGTGCCTATTGCGGTGTTGAAAACCTACCTTTAGAGGTAGAACATATCCACCCAAAATCAAAAGGGGGAAGCGATCGCGTTTCCAATCTTACCCTTGCCTGTCGTGGGTGCAACCAAGCCAAAGGCAATCAAGATATTCGGGATTTCTTGGACAAAAAGCCTGACATCCTGTCCCGTATTTTGAAACAGGCCTCACAACCTTTGAAAGATGCGACTGCTGTGAATTCAACCCGCTGGGCATTGTTCCAACAACTTAAACAAACAGGATTGCCAATAGAAGTTTCAACAGGAGGTAAAACAAAGTACAACCGCACTCGTTTAGGACTACCTAAAACTCATTGGCTGGATGCAGCTTGTGTAGGAAACGTAGAAGTGCTGCAAGTTTTCACCGAGCAACCGTTGTTAATTGCAGCTAAAGGATGGGGCAGTCGTCAAATGTGTACAACCAATAAATACGGATTTCCTGTCAAGCACAGAACGCGGTGCAAAACGTTTTTTGGGTTTGGGACAGGTGACATGGTAAGTGCAATTCTTCCCTTTGGGAAGTTTGCAGGCACTCACGTCGGCAGGCTGACGGTTAGAGAAAGCGGAGTTTTTGAAATGAGAACGCCACTCGGCAAGGTTAGCCCAGTGCGTCATAAATACTGTAAATCAATCCACCGCAACGATGGGTATATGTATGCGTTTTCCACAAATGTCCAATGAATCAGCGATTAGAGGCGTAGCGATCGATCCGGTCACAGGGGAAGCCCTGGAACCGACAAATGCGCTTTATATCGCCTGCGAACATCCGCCGTACAATGACGCGAAGCTTTACGAGTAGATTGCTGGCCGTTAACTTCCTCCGTCCCGATCGCCCTTTTGTTTAGCAATTAAAGCTTTAGCTTGCTGCCACAGAGATTCTAACTCTTCTGGGGCATAATCTGACAAAGGTCGATCGCACGCAGCCTCTACCTTTGCAAACCGCTGCACGAAGCGATCGTTTGTTCCTTGCAAAGCAGCCGACGGATCTAAATCGTACCAGCGAGCTAATTGAATCAACACAAACATAATATCTCCCAATTCAGACTGCTGCGCTGCCTTATCCTCGTGTTTGAGAGCGTGTTCAAATTCTGCCATTTCTTCGTGAAATTTATCCCAAACGCCCTCTACATTGTCCCAATCAAAACTCACTTCCGCAGCTTTTTGAGAGATTTTCATCCCGGCGGCGATCGGCGGCAAAGTGCTGGCATAACGGCTCATTTTCGAGGCTAAAGTTGGCGGCTTTTCCGAAGTCGTGCCTTTTTCTGCTGCTTTGATTTTTTCCCAGTTTTCGTTGACTTCATCGACGCTGTTGAGTTCGACATCGCCGAAGACGTGGGGATGTCGCCGAATTAGTTTTTCTGTGATGCCTGCTGCTATTTCGGCGAAGGTAAACTGATTGGATTCGCTGGCAATTTGAGCTTGCAGAATTACCTGTAACAGTAAATCGCCTAATTCTTCGACGATCGCATCTTTATCTCCTTTGCGAATCGCGTCGGCGGTTTCATAAGCTTCTTCGATGATGTGAGGAATTAGAGTTTGGGGAGTTTGGGCTAAATCCCAAGGACATCCGCCGTCTGGCGATCGCAATTTAGCCACAACTTCTATCAGTTCTTCGAGTGCTGCGAGCGATCGACTGTGGAAATTAGACATCGGAATTTACCTTTTAGATTTGCTAGATGTGCGGCTGCGAGGTTTGCGTTTGCGCTTCTTAATGGAGCTTGGCGGTCGTAACTCTTTCAATTCTTGCTTTTTGAATCTTTTGTAAGCAGAGCCGCCCCAATCGCTGAGATAGTGGCTCATGGCGCCGAATTCTAAGCCGACGTACACAGCTAAAAATTCGAGGGGGTGTTGACAGAGCGATCGCCAACAACCTAAAACCACATCCTCCCAAGTCCACCCAGGGGGGCCAATTTTTTCGGCAATTACCAATCCCAGTATCCCAAAAACCGCGATCCAGGTAGTCAGGTAAAAGATTCGCAAAGCAGTGCCAATTAGAGGGCCGTGGGACAGCAAAGAGCGGTGGCGCAGGTTTTTTTGGTATGGGAGCCAAATCAGTTTGAACCATCCCCAGCGCTGATACTGGCAAGAATAGATATCCAAGTCGGGGCCAAACATCAGCCCGCCGAATAAGAAACTGCCGGAAACAAGCAAAGTCAGGTTGCTGCTCTGAGTCTGGCCAAACGTGAGGGCGGCCACAGCGGGCAAACTCCACAGGGTTATTCGATCGTGGGTGCGGCCAGAGGGCATTTAAAGTTTAGGATTTTTTTTACTTGATCTTTCTGAGTTACTGTGATATGATAAATCCCTGTGAGTGCAATTGGGCGATTAGCTCAGTGGTAGAGCGCCTGCTTTACACGCAGGATGCCGTAGGTTCAAATCCTACATCGCCCATCGGATAACTCAATATCAACAGTTTCAGCCGTTTTTAGCCGTCAAGCCGAGAACGGCTTTAACTTTTGCTGTTGACTGTTGACTTGTGAATTTGGTGACGACTAAATTTAACATTCTGTGGCGGATGTCTCAAAAGTTGGCACGCAATGCTAGAAAATGAATTTATTGATTTTCTTTTTTAGAACCGTGTATATGAAACCTAAAATAACTAGCCCGATCGCGTGGCAGCAAGCTGAACTTCTCATGCAGCCAGCGATGATCCGAGTGCTCGACAACATCCGCAAACAATTAGAAGAGTCAGTTTGGACGGGCACTTATCAAGAAGTGCAGATTCCGATTCCGGGCTATCAACTAATTTTAGAGAATCAAGGCGAGCAAAGATCGGTCGATATTTGGGAACTTTGCTATCGAGTCTGCTTTGTCAACTACCAGCCCGCCCACACTCAACTGCAAAGCCAGGAAGTCGTAATTGACACTAGCTTGATTGAGGATGACACGGGCGATGTAGATTGGAATCGTCTTGATGCCAAAGCCAGTCAATTAATACAAGAAATATTCGCCAATTTGAGCAAATAGTCATTTGTCAGTTGACAGGAAAGCAGTAGTTAAAAGTCATCATTCATCAGTCAACAGTCAACAGTCAACAGTTAAAAAAAATTTATGCTGATTCAAGAATTGCACGACATTCAAGCAGCGGCCGGTGCTACTTTTGCAGAGTTAACAACCAAAGAAATTGTGCCTGTCAGTTTTGGTAATGACGCAGAAGCGATCGCAGCAACGAAACAAGGTGCGGCTTTGTACGATCGCACTCACTGGGGACGCATTCAAATCTCAGATAGCGATCGCCTGCGGTTCTTGCACAATCAAAGTACCAATAACTTTAATATACTCAAACCCGGTCAAGGTTGCGACACCGTTTTCGTGACTTCCACCGCCCGGACGATCGACCTCGCCACCGCTTACGCGACAGAAGATGCCGTACTGCTGTTAGTTTCGCCCAACCGCCGCCGCCAACTCCTGGAATTGCTCGATCGCTATATTTTCCCAATGGATCGGGTAGAATTAACAGATTTAACCGATACAACTGTGGCTTTCAGTATCCTCGGCCCGGAAAGCACTCAACTATTAGAAAAAATCGGAGTTACCGAACTAGAAAATCAACCTTACGCTACTCACAAATTGATAAAACCCCCCCCTCTTTCCCCCCCTTACCAAGGGGGGGATGAAGGGGGGGTTCGAGTTGCGGTGGGTAGCGGTTTAGCAACTCCCGGATACACGTTAATTGCGCCAGCAAGCGATGCAGCCAACTTGTGGAAGGAATTAGTCAAAGCTGGGGCCGTACCGATGGGCGATCGAGTTTGGGAACAACTGCGAATCGAACAAGGCCGCCCCGCCCCCGATTTTGAACTCACAGACGATTACAACCCCTTAGAAGCCCGCCTTTTACACACGATTACCTATGACAAAGGCTGCTACATCGGTCAAGAAACAATTGCCCGGTTGAACACCTACAAAGGAGTCAAACAGCAACTTTGGGGTTTGCAGTTGAGCGGTGCGGTTGAACCCGGTACAGCAGTCACAATCGGAGAGGAAAAAGTCGGCAAACTCACCAGCATTGCCGAAACTGAATCCGGCTTTTTTGGTCTTGCTTACATCCGCACAAAAGCGGGCGGCGAAGGGCTGAAAGTGCAAGTCGGATCGGTGTCAGGGGAAATAGTAAATGTACCTTTCTTGAGTTCGTAGTTGCGCTCGGTCGCCTGTTGGCGCCGCAGCGCCAAAAACTTTTTTGTTGAGGTTGATTTGGGAAGGATGCTAACACCATAAATTGGCCCCAAGTCCTATCTTTAGATAGATTTGCAAACCAACAACAGCAATTATTCTGTATTACAGTCGTCACAGAAAAAACAGAGTTTTTCAATGAAAAAGTTTACATCGCGCTTAGTTACAACTTGCCTGCGAGTAGGAATAATCTTTGCTGTAGGAATAGCGCTGATTTTTAGCTCCGAATTGCAATTGTCGGGCAACAATATGCAAGCGATCGCTACACCTTTAACCCCTGAAGCTACGTCTTACGAAGTTGCCCGTCCCGATCGGCAGCCAACAAGCGATACAGAGAAGGATGCCAGTGGTGTACTTGACAATATCCGAGAAAAGTTGAATCTCGACCAACCCATTGCCCCCAGTACCAAAAAATTTATAAAATCGGTAAAAAATAACGTGGGCGAAGCAGTTACGCCGGCACGGGAAGCAGCAGAAAAAGCTACAGATCGAGGTAGCAGCGATCGAGCCAACTAATTCAATCGCATCCAGTTTTCAAATATCAAATTTTTAGTCCCTCTCTGCTGGGGCGAAAGTTTGTGTAGTAGCGATTTCCAGATCCGAACCCGGATTTGATTGTTCACATTGGCACTTCAGGTTGGAGCTACGACTATTGGGAAGGTGTGCTTCATCCCCACCAGCTATCGCCTCGCAAAGAGCTCGATCGCGCTATATCCAGCACTATCAAACCGTGGAAGTTAATAGCACCTACTACCGCTGGCCACCAAACACTACCTTTGCGTTCCTGGCGAGAGCGCCTCGCGATAATTAAACGCTTTGTAGCGGTATTTGAAGTACAGTTCCACATTCGCTCGGTGTTCCCACAATCCCAGCAAGTTGATGGCAACCTCTGACTAATGGACTCTCACATCCCGCTGCACTTCGGCTATCCGTTTTTCAATTAGTCGAGTCGTAATTCCAATTTTATAGAAGCTGTTGCCGTCAGCTTTTACCTCATGAAAGTAGAGCGAATTCACTCTTGATGCGCCTCAATTGTGCGCGGTAAATATTCAATTCAGCCCGCCGTTCGTCCAAACAAGATAACTCTTGCGCGCGGGCAACATCTACGGAGCAATCTAACTTAACTAACAGGGAATTGAAAGCCCCTGCTTATGCTCAGTCAGGAATCAGGGAGTATTGGATTCTAGATATCAATGCCCGTGGATTGTATGTGTTTCCGGAGCCAGGGGCAGAGTGTTATGCTAGCGCGGTTGTGTTGGTCGAGTCGGATTTAATCGCACCTTTGGCATTTCCAGATTGTCAGGTGTCTGTGGAGGATTTGCTCAACAGCAGTGCAGATCCCTGTTGTGAGTGAGGAAATTTTTAAAATTTATGGACAGACTGAAACGGACTTGCAATGCTGTATCAGCCATCCGCTACAGACAGGATTTTTCAAGGCAAGCGTTGTTTTTTGGACGCTTGCTACACAAACGCCTAACTCTAAATTAACTGCTTGTAGCGAAGTATACACTTGATTGTGGTTATAACTCCGTCTAAAGAATTATTGGTAGATTCTCCTGAAGACAGATGATAGCAGCGACCAAGGTAAATAACATACAAAGTATACAGAGCTATTAGGTAATCTAAAGGCATAATTTAAAAGCAGTCTATCTGCGCCTTATAGGAAAGACATTCGACTTACCCACTTGTCCAAGCTAAACAAAGTGGCAGTATGTGGCGTAGTCTTGTGCCTTACTTCAGGTTAATGACTGCTCGATCTTTAGATACTTAATTAAGTTTACCTGATTTCTTCTGTCTCTGTTCTAGCTGTCAGACCCTAATTACCCTGTTGTTTTAAGTACCTCTAAAGAATTGTTTGTAGATTCTCCTGAAGGCGGAGGATAGCAGCAACCGAGGGAAATAACATCAAAGTCTACAGAGTTATTGGGGAATCTAAAGCCAGAATTAAAAGCACTCTATTTGCGCCTTATAGCACATACATTCGGCTTACGCACTTGCCAAAGTTGAACAAAGTTGCAGTAGGTCGCGTACTCTTGTGCCTTACTTCAGGTTAATGACCAATTGAGCTTTGATTATTAATTAGGTTTACCTGATTTTTTCTTTCTCTGCTCTATCTGTCACACCCTAATTACCATGTGGTAATACGCTTCTTTGTAGATGGCACAAAGGATACCCGAAATTTTCGCAGTTTGAGACATTTGTGTTGCTTGTAGGTCATTGGGTATACCCAGACTGACCAATTTTCATTTTACCTTATCAAACTTATTTAAGAAATCTCATGGTTAACTTACTCAGACCGCCCAGTGTTTCTTCAAGTTCTCGCTTCGGTACTGTAACTGGTTTGTGGAGAGAACAGTCACCTTACGACAGGAGGGCGCTTAAGACTGGTATCGTCCATTTCGGGCCTGGTCGTTTTTTTAGGGGCCACCTAGCCTGCATAATACATAACTATCTTGCACAGAAGGATTCCCAAGAGCAGAGATGGGGGATTTGTGGGGTTAGCCTCAAGAGTCAACAGACCATTACTAGGTTGAAACCGCAGAGATTCCTTTACACTTTGACCAAACACTCTAGTTGCGCTCAAAATCGTGAGGAAGCGGAAGTTATAGGTTCTATCAGGGAAATCGTTAATGGTAGAGAGAAGTGCGAGTATGTGCTTGAAAAGATGGCGTCTCCCTCTGTGCATCTGGTGACTCTGACAATTACTCAAGGAGGCTACCATCTAGACAAGAATTTTAACCTCGACACAGCGAATGAAGACATCGCGCACGATCTGCGAAATCCTTCCACTCCCACAACTGCAATTGGCTTTATAGTAGAGGCGCTACGCCGACGACGCGATCGCTCAATGACCCCGTTCACCACTCTTTCTTGCGACAACCTCCCAAGAAACGGGGAGATCCTGCGAAAAGCAGTGCTAGCTTACGCTCACTCGATCGATCCTCAGCTTGCAGAATACATCAGGGATAGCGCGGTGTTCCCTAATTCGGTTGTAGACAGGATTGTGCCTCAAGAACAGGAATCAGACTATAACTACCCCAGCCGACTGTTGCAAGTTCGCGATCGCGCACCGATTGTAACGGAACCATTTTGGCAGTTTGTGGTGGAAGACAACTTCACAGGCGATCGACCCAAGTGGGAAGATACGGGGGTGATTATGACTAGCGACATCACTCCCTTTCTGTATATGAAGTCGAGATTCTTGAATGCAGTACACTCCTTCATAGCCTGTTTAGCTGTAAGAGCAGGTATAGAGTATATGCACGAGGCGATCGCGCTACCGGAATTCCAGTTGTTTACTCGGCTTCTCATGGACGATATCGCCGCAGCAACACCAGTGCCTCGCCAGATGTGCGAACAATATATGGAGCAGGTGTTACTAAGGCTGAGTAACGAAGATCTTCCCGATACTACTGAGAGAATCTCTTCAGAAACCTGTAGGAAAATAGGCAAGTATATATTTCCGATACTTCAGGATGCTTATAGCCTAAATGTCAGCATGAAGCGGATTATACTTCCCGTGGCTGCGTGGCTGCTTGCAGTCAGAGAAGAGGCGTGCGAGTCTGGTCAACCCTATCATGCCAAGGATACCCAAAGCGCAATTACAGCGATTCAAGAAGGCGCAGTAATTAGCGGGATTCTGGGATTAGAGAATTGCGAACACACACAGGTCGTAGATAATGAATGCCAACAAGCTTTGCGAGATATCCAGACCCACGGACTATTGACTACGCTTAAAAATTACAGTGAGGGAGGCATTTTAAATGAAACCGCTTTATCAGCATCCTAAGGTGGTGCTTTTCGATCATGACGGAACTGTTGTTGATAGTGAAACCATAGCACTTGAGAGCGCATGGAGGCTGACAAATGAAGTGGCTCGTGAGTTCCCTGGCGCTCAATACTATGAGCTTGAGGACTTTGTTAAAAGCTTCGCCGGGAAACCCTACAGGGAAATACTCAAAAAGCTCTACCCAGACTCATTAACCAGTCTTAATGAGCGCGATATTGACAGGCTAGTGGCTGAAGAAGAAAAGAGAGCGATTCAACGGCTGACTATAGAGGCAAAAGCGACAGAAGGAACGCCCGAAGTGCTGTCTTACCTGCGCGACGAAGGATTTGAATATGCACTTGTAAGTAACAGCAGCTTACAGCGGCTGAGTGCTTGCCTTACTTCTGCAGCCCTGACCGACTATTTCCCCAGCGAGCAGATATTTAGCGCTCACGACTCTCTCCCCGTTCCCCGGCCCAAGCCACTTCCTGACATCTACCTATATGCAGTGAAGTGTCTGGACGCAGAAGTTTCCGGTTGCGTGGCAGTTGAAGATTCTCTCAGTGGGGTAAGGGCTGCCGTTGCCGCTGGGATTGGGCAGATTATCGGTTATGTAGGGGGAACTCATATCAGCGAGGATGAACGAAAAAGCCGTGCAGATGGTCTTCAGTCGGCTGGTGCCCTGCAAGTTATCGATCGGATGCACGATCTTATCGGCCTATTATCAGCAACCCCAGTCTAAAGACACCGGGCATCAGGCGATCGCTTGATGCCCTTAGTTAGGATGGTGAAAAATCGCGTTGCTGAATATCAAGAATTCTCAGCCATCGAACGCTTCACCTTCTGAATCCACCCTTGGTTCAGACTCAACACCTGCGAATAAGACAAGTTCCTATCTAACACCAAATCAAACACAAACGGCTTAACTAAACGCCGAAACCATCGATGAAATAGCCTTAGAATCGTCAACCGCAAAAAAAACTCAACCACCAACAACTCGGCAACCCCTGAAAAGTTAGATATTCTCAAGAATAGCTTGGGCGACAACTTCGTCGGTGATCAGTCCCGTAATTAACTTCCCATGCAGAGCCGCCAAAATTGACTCCACTTTTTTCACACCTCCTGCTACACCAATAATCAGCCGTTGAGCAGGTTGTTCGAGCGGTACACCGGCAACTCGGCTGTTAGTTACACATTGAATCAAGACTCCTTGACGATCGTATGCCCAACCTGCAATCTCCCCAACTGCCCCCAGTTCCATTAATTGGGTCACTTCATCGTCGTTGATAAAGCCGTCTTGATGTAACGGTGCATTCCAATCAATTGGGCTAATCCCGACAAACGTTGCTTTTGCTTGCTCTGCAAGGGTTTTTACGGTGATAAACGATCGCTGAGTCTGCAAGAGTTCTCGTTCTTCAATACTGGTCGCTACAACCGGAGTAGGCACTGGATACGCCTGCGAACCAATGCGATCGGACAAGTGCATCACCACTTCATAACGACCCGCACGCCCATAGTGAGACATATTCCCAACAATTGAGACAATCTTATGCTGAGGTTGCTGCATGGATGGGATCTGTTCCACCATCGATCGCAAAGTACGACCCGTGGAAAATGCCAGGATTGTTGGAGTTTTAGCAACAAGATACGTCTCTAAGTGATTGGCAGCACATACAGCAAGTCCGTTCAAGGTATCGCCGCTCCCTGCATCGCTTGGAACCACTTCACAAAACGATAGTTCAAATTTGTCTCTGAGTGATTCAGCTAGAGCAATACACTCACGCAGGGGATAATCGAGCCGAAATTTGATCAGTTTTTCACTCACCGCTAGTGCGACCAAACGCTGTGCCGCCTGCCGGGACACGTTCAGCTTTGCCGCAATCTCTTCCTGTGTGTTCCCAGCAATGTAGTACAGCCAAGCAGCGTGAGCTGCCTGGTCTAACTTGCGAGTCCGAAGGGGCAAGCCAGCTTTGCTGGCATCGCGCCGCTCTAAGAAGGCTTCTTTCATATTCCACTTATAGGAAGGTTGCATCCCCCTAAGGAGTAGATCTCTATAATTGAGTATCTGCTCAAAGAGGGATTTTTTGCTCAACTCGCTTTCTATACATTATTACATAATACGTTAAGGAAAGTGGTCTTAAAAAACTCCAAGGCAGCAAAACATTGCAGCACCAATCCAGGAGGCTGACAACATTGCTAACTTAGTAATAAGCTGGCACACATTTAAGAAAGCAATATGCACTCATGGGAAAAAGGTTAAAGGCGAAGGGGAAAAGGTTTTCTCTTTTACCTTTCACCCTGTTCATTTTCCCTTAAATCGATTAGTTCAATATGTAACTTAGATGCACAACAACTTACCGTTTTCCCTAGAGTCCGCCAGTCAGGTCCAAGTTAAACCCTGTAATGTAGCTTGCCTCCTCGCTCATGAGAAATGCTACACCGTTAGCAACTTCTTCAAGGCTCCCCAAACGCCGCATCGGTACTGAATTAATCATTTGCTGTTCTACTACTTTAGGATCGGCATCAAAATACTGTGAGCCTACACCCGCCTGCAATTCAGTCTGCCGCGTCCACATCACGCCCGGACCAATCAGCGCAGGCGAGACGGCATTAACCCGAATGTGGTAGGCAGCCAAGTCTTTTGCTGCTGTCTGAGTTATCCCAATTACGGCAAACTTCGAGGCTGAGTAGGCGAGCATATTTGGAGGACCAACTACTCCTGCATGGCTTGCCATATTGACGATCGCTCCTCCACCAGATTTGCGTAGGTGTTGTGCCGCCGCCTTGAGGACGTGAAAAACTCCGACAACATTGATGTCAATGACCTTTTGAAAATCCTCCTCGGGATACTCGTCGGTTTTGGCAAACACTCCTTGATAACCCGCATTGTTGAAAACATAATCGATCCGCCCAAATTGCTCTACAGCACCAGAAAAGGCTTGACCAACGTCATCAGAATTGGTGACATTGCAGCTAAAGGTAGCAACTGGAATTTTATAGGCTTCCAATTCGCGAGCAACCTCTGCCATCTTCGCTTCGTTTAAGTCTAGGATTACTACACCCGCACCATCTGCGGCAAAACGCTGTGCGGTAGCCCGACCAATATCACCAGCACCGCCCGTAATCAGAATCGTTTTACCAGCAAAGTCATAGCTTGCTCTACCTGTCATATCTTTAACCCCTTGTGAATATATGTTGCAAATACTCTTGAAGTGTTCAGTATTTAAGGTTACTTAGTATAATTCAATTATTGAGCAATCGCTCAATATTAGGCATAAACTCAACAATTTAATCATCGGATTTTTTTAATATCAAAGGAGTTATGCGATGCGTATCCCCCGCTTCGCTAAATTGCTGGTTGCATTCCTCGTTGGAGTCGTGCTTGTGCAACTGCTGTATGCCTGTGCGACAGGTTCGCAAGCAGCAGGGAAAACCAGACTGACGATCGCTACTGTCAATAATGGCGATATGGTCGTCATGCAAGGGCTTTCAAGCAAGTTTGAACAAGCCAACCCAGACATTCAACTGAGGTGGGTTGTCCTAGAAGAAAACGTGTTGCGCCAACGCACCACCACAGACGTTGCTAGCCAGGGCGGGCAATTTGATGTCCTGACAATCGGGTCTTATGAAACGCCGATTTGGGCGAGACGAGATTGGTTAAAACCATTAGATCTACCCGCCAGCTACGACGTAAATGACCTGATAAAACCCATCAGAGAAGGTCTTTCCAACAACGGCAAACTTTATGCTGTGCCGTTCTATGGCGAAAGTTCCATGCTGTATTACCGAAAAGACTTGTTTGAAAAAGCAGGGATTACGGTTCCCGAACAGCCAACCTATTCCCAACTCACAGAATGGGCGAGTAAGGTTCACGATCCAGCCAATGGAGTCTACGGTGTTTGTCTGCGTGGAAAACCCGGTTGGGGCGAAAACATGGGATTTTTGTCCACATTGGTCAACACGTTTGGCGGACAGTGGTTTGACATGAAGTGGCAACCCACTATAAATACTCCAGCCTGGAAAGAAGCGATCGCCTTCTATGTCGATTTACTCAACAAATATGGCCCGCCCGGTGCCAGTTCCAATGGATTCAATGAGAATCTAGCGCTATTCTCGACGGGTAAGTGCGGGATGTGGGTAGATGCAACCGTTGCAGCAGGACTGTTATCCAATCCAAAAGAATCTCAAGTTTATGACAAAGTTAGCTTTGCCCGTGCACCAATTGAAAAATATCCAAACGGCTCGAATTGGATCTGGGCTTGGGCATTAGCGGTTCCAAAAACCTCAAAATCACCTGAAGCGGCTCAAAGGTTCGTTGCCTGGGCAACCTCAAAAGAATACATCCAATTAGTGGCCGATCAAAATGGCTGGGTTGCTGTACCACCAGGTACGCGGACTTCCACCTATAACAATCCCAACTATAAAAAAGCCGCACCGTTTGCTTCGATCGTGCTCAGGTCGATCGAATCTGCCGATATTACCCGTCCAGCCGCAAACCCAACCCCTTACAAGGGCATTCAATATGTGGATATTCCAGAATTTCAGGCCATCGGTTCTTCCGTTGGACAAACGATGGCAGCAGCGCTGACGAATCGCCTTTCCGTCGATCGGGCGTTGCAACAATCGCAGAATTCAACTGAACGGTTTATGAAACACACCGGATATATCGAGTAAAAAGAGGGGCTAGGTTATGTTCTTAAACCCGGATATCCCCCTAAATCCCCCTTAAAAAGGGGGACTTTGACGCTCATTCTCCCCCCTTTTTAAGGGGGGCTGGGGGGGATCTAAATTTGACGGGGAAGGCAAGAAAAAACGCAAATGCTCGCCCATAAAACTTTCACAATCTAAAATCCCAAATCAAAAATTCTATTAAGCTATGTCTTCTTCAGTAGCTGTAAAACATCACCGCGAAACGCCACCCGCCCAGCAACGAAGCAAGCGACAGGCATCAACATTACCCCTGGTTGCGCCTTCCGTCATTGCCTTACTGCTGTGGATGATTGTGCCGCTAGTGATGACAGTATGGTTTTCCTTTCAGCGGTATAACCTGCTCAATCCAGATGCACGCAAATTCATCGGGATTGAAAATTTCACGTTCATCTTGAGCGATCCCGCTTTATGGACTTCGATCGGCATCACAATAATTCTGGTCGTGTCTGTTCTGGCGATCACGATCGGTCTAGGCACACTTCTGGCTATTCTATTTGACCAGGACTTTTATGGTCAGGGGATTGCGCGGGTACTGGCGATTTCTCCGTTTTTCGTCATGCCCACAGTCAGCGCCCTAATCTGGAAAAATATGCTGATGCATCCAGTGAATGGGCTGTTTGCTCAATTCACAAGAGGTTTGGGTTTGGGGGCGATCGATTGGTTTGCAGATTTTCCACTGCTTGCCATCATTATCATTGTTTCGTGGGAATGGCTTCCTTTTGCCCTGCTGATTTTGCTGACAGCAATTCAGTCGTTAGATCATGACCAGCTAGAAGCAGCCCGGATGGATGGAGCAAATGCTCTAGCCTTATTCCGTTTCGTCATGCTACCGCATCTGAGCCGCGCCATTGCCGTAGTTGCCATGATCGAGACAATTTTCTTTTTGACTATCTTTGCAGAAATCTTTGTTACCACAGGTGGCGGACCCGGAGTGGCAACCACTAACCTTGCCTATTACATCTTCCTGAGAGCATTGCTGGAATTTGATGTCGGCGGTGCCTCAGCGGGTGGATTAATTGCGGTAATTCTTGCCAACATCGCGGCAATTTTTCTGATGCGTAGTGTTGCTCGTAATTTGGATACCTAAAATGGCACAAAAAACTTCTCGCCGTTTGCTATTTACCTTGCTCGGCTGGTTTGTCGCTTGCAGCTTGTTTTTCCCAATTTTCTGGATGTTTCTCACCAGTTTCAAAACAGAGGTGGCGGCGGTTGCAACTCCCCCTCAGTTATTTTTCCAGCCGACATTAGAAAATTATGTAGCGATACAAGATCGGGCAAACTATTTCAACTATGCGCTCAACAGTGTAGCGGTTTCGCTCGGATCGACCCTACTCGCGCTGCTGCTTGCCGTACCTGCGGCTTATGCCATGTCTTTCTTCCCAACCAAACGTACTAAGAGTACCTTGCTGTGGATGCTGTCCACTAGAATGCTGCCACCCGTTGGCGTGCTGGTGCCGATCTACATCTTGTGTCGCAACGCTGGTTTGCTGGATACCCGCATCGGTTTGATCATTATTTACACCCTGATCAATTTGCCGATTGTTGTCTGGATGATTTACAGCTTTTTCAAAGAAGTACCCAAAGATATCCTAGAAGCCGATCGCATGGATGGGGCAAACACACAGCAAGAACTTATTCATGTGCTGATGCCACTGGCATTACCTGGAATTGCTTCCACCGCCTTGCTTTCGATCATTTTGTCCTGGAATGAAGCGTTTTGGAGCCTCAACCTAACAACGGCTAATGCCGCTCCTTTAACCGCATTTATTGCCTCTTTTTCCAGTCCTCAAGGATTGTTTTGGGCAAAACTTTCGGCAGCATCAACTCTGGCGATCGCACCCATTTTAATCTTCGGTTGGTTGAGTCAACGGCAATTAGTACGCGGTCTCACGTTTGGTGCCGTGAAATAATCATTTGATTTTTAATGATTTAATAGGAGTCTTTCATGTCCACAGTTGCTTTAAGAGATATTCACAAAACATATGCCGATACAGAGATCATTAAAGGCGTCGATCTTGATGTTGGCGATCGCGAATTTGTTGTATTTGTTGGTCCATCCGGTTGCGGCAAATCAACCTTGTTACGCATGATTGCCGGACTAGAGGAAATTACCTCCGGCAAGTTGATGATTGATGGCGAGGTAGTGAATGATGTACCTCCAGATAAACGCGGGTTGGCAATGGTATTTCAAACCTACGCCTTGTATCCTCACATGACCGTAGCGGAGAATATGGCGTTTAGCCTCCGCCTTGCAGGTGTTCCAAAAGCCCAGCGTTATGAAAGGGCGCGTGAAGTCGCTCATGTCCTCCAACTGGAACCGCTGTTAAACCGCAAGCCCAAAGAGTTATCCGGTGGACAGCGCCAACGAGTAGCAATTGGTCGTGCCCTGGTTCGCAATCCCAAAGTGTTTTTGTTTGACGAACCACTGTCAAACCTGGATGCCTCCTTGCGCGTACAGATGCGGATCGAACTGGCCAGCTTGCATGACAGCCTGCAAGCCACCATGATTTATGTGACACACGATCAGGTTGAGGCAATGACGCTTGCCACCAAGATTGTGGTGTTGCAGGGCGGCATTGTAGAACAAGTGGGTTCGCCTTTGGATCTCTACCACCATCCCCGGAATCTATTCGTCGCCGGATTTATTGGTTCACCTAAGATGAACTTTGTCTCGGTTACGGTGACAGCCGTCAATGATTCTGGTATAAGCGTCAAACTTCCTGGTGATGCAAGTGTGACTGTTCCAGTGAAGCCTGGAAAGCTGTCGGTTGGGGATAGAGCCACGTTGGGAATTCGCCCCGAACACCTGCGACTCGATCGTAATAGCGCAACAGTGAACGGCGAAGTGTTAGTTGTAGAAAGACTGGGCGGACAAACCTATCTCTATGTCAAGATTGCAGGTGGAGACACCCTAATCGTGCAAACAGATGGAGATAATTCCAGCCAGTTGCGCGATCTTGTTCCTGTCCACATAAGCGGCGATCTTTGTCATCTGTTTGACTTACAGGGTGAAGCCGTTTCAAAAACTCATCGTCACCACCTAGCCGTTAGTAAATAAATGAACAGCAATACCAGCACCGGCTCAACAATGAAGCTCAATGAAGCATCTCTGTTTCGTTTACCTGGAAACGTGCGCGTACCCAATTACGATCGCCATCAAATTACTAATGGCATTGTGCATATTGGGGTTGGTGGATTTCATCGATCGCACCAAGCGCTTTATCTCGACGATTATTTCCATCAGAATCCTGGTAGTGATTGGGGAATCTGTGGTGTTGGATTGCTCGACTTTGACTATGACAGGCGGATGCGGGATGCGCTTCAATCCCAAGATTGTTTGTATAGCTTAGTTGAGCGATCGCAAGAAGGCGATCGCGCTCGAATCATCGGTTCAATAACTCGATACCTGTTTGCACCAGACAATCGTCAAGCAGTTATTGAAGCATTAGCAGATCCCAAATGCCGAATTGTTACTCTAACGGTGACTGAAAGCGGCTACTACTACATTGAAGGAAGTGGCAATTTCGATGTAAACCACCCAACAATGCAGCACGATTTGCAACATCCCGACCAACCACTTGGGACATACGGTTTTTTGACAGCCGCACTCGAAAAGCGGCGTAAACAGGGGTTGGCACCCTTTACAGTCTTGTCCTGCGACAATATCCAGGGCAACGGCAACATGGTGCGGAAAATGCTAACGACATTTGCCGAAATGCGCGATCCAGAGTTAGGACGTTGGATTGCTGAACAGGTTGCGTTTCCCAACTGCATGGTCGATCGCATTACTCCGCTGACAACCCCAGCAGATATCGAAATGGTGGCCCAACAGTTTGGTATTGATGATGCGTTTCCATGCGTCGCGGAGCCTTTTATTCAGTGGGTAATTGAAGATACATTTTGTGCAGGCAGACCCGATTGGGAATCCGTTGGCGTACAGATGACTAACGATGTTCATCCCTACGAGATGATGAAAATTCGGCTGCTTAACGCCAGTCATATGTTGATTGGCTATCTCGGCTCTCTGGCAGGTTATACCTACGTTTATGAAGTCATGGCAGACCCGTTATTCCGGCAAGCAGTCGCTAACTTGATGGATGAGGTGACACCAACACTCCAACCAGTTCCTGGGATTGATTTAGACGAGTATAAAAAGACTCTAATTGAACGATTTTCCAATCCTAAAATTCGCGATCAGCTTCCGCGCCTGTGTCTGAATGGATCGGCAAAAATTCCTAAGTTTGTTTTGGGATCGATCCGCGATAAATTACAACTTGGAGGTGCGATCGATTACCTAAGTTTGACGATCGCTGCTTGGTGTCAATACCTCAATGGTTATGACGACCAGAACCGTCCTATCCCCATTGATGACCCCTTAGCTGATAGCCTCACTGAACAAGCCCGTTCAGGTAAAACAGATCCCAGACCCTTGCTCAGCCTGTTTGAGATTTTTGGCGATTTAGTAGAGTCGCCACGTTTCGTCGAGACTGTTGCTGACAAGTTGCGCAGTTTGCATGAGTTTGGTGCTAAAGGAACGCTTGTCCGATCCTCGCAGGCACAGTAATGGCATTATCAACTTAAGCTGCGATTTTTAGCTTTATAGCTGTTGGCAGTTTCATTAGGACATAGACTATACAGTAGTAGTCTCCCCGCAACCTGTCATGGCAAAACCTTACAGTTATCACTTCCGCCAGAAAGCGATTCAAGCAATTGAAGTCGATAGTATGCAGAAAAGCCTGTGTCAGTAATTCAGGTCAACGGAATTGATTTGTACTACAACATTCAAGGTTCCAGCGAAAACGAGTCATTACTGCTGATAGCGGGGTTTGACAGTGACAGTTCAATTTGGGCTGCAATGATGCGATCGCTAGTTAAGCAGTATCAGGTGCTTCGCTTTGACAACCGAGGAGTTGGGCAAAGTGAAGCGCCAGACAGTCCTTACAGCATCAAACAAATGGCGGCTGATGCAGCCGCGCTGTTGGATTACTTGAGGATTTCTCAAGTCCATGTGGCAGGTCATTCAATGGGTGGACAGATTGCTCAAGAACTGGCTTTGGCATATCCAGAAAAAATCCAAAGTTTGATACTTCTCTCATCTTTGGCAAAGGGAGATGAAAAATTTAATTCACTCATCAATTTGTTTGGCGACTTGACACAGAAATTAGAGGGAACGCTTTATCAGAGGGTTATCTTGCCTTGGCTGTTTACCGATGCGTTTTACTCGATTCCAGGGGTAATGGAACAACTCATCACCTGGATTGAGAATCAACCATTTGCGCCGACACCTCATGGACTATATCACCAAAGCCGAGCTATTCTTGGCAGTGATACCAGCGATCGGCTTGCAAACATTCATTGCCCTACACTCGTTATGGTTGGCAAACAAGACCTTCTTACTCCGGTCAGATTTTCGGAGCAACTAGCTCAAGGTATTCCCAATGCTGAACTAGCTATCATCGAGCAAGGCGGTCACGCCTTTGTAGTAGAGTCGGCGGATACTGTAGCGAAGGTCATGCTTGATTTTCTGGCGAAGCACAGACAACGCATCCTGTAATCCACACAGGAATAACTACTGCTCAGTTGCTTGAAGCGGATGGTGCCCAAATTGTCTATCTGCCCCCCTATTCGCCTGAGTTCAACCGCATTCAATGCTCGGCTTAGTTGAAAAGTCGAATTCGCAAACAGCTACGCCACTCCCATACTTTGCGCGATGCGATGAAAGCCGTTCTTCAGAGAGTGTCCTAATCTCTATGGCGACGGTTATATTTGGCAACAAATCTAATTTTGAATTCTTAACTTTTAAGTATTTGAGGATAACCTAATGTTGCTTGGCATAGATTTAGGAACAGGCTCTGCTAAGGCATTGCTCCTAGCGACAGACGGAACTGCAATAGGTGAAGCGTCAAGCTCTTATCCTGTTCGTGCACCCCACCCCGGATGGGCTGAGTCGCAACCAGAAGATTGGTGGTTAGCTGTTGCCTCGGCTGTGAGGAAGGCTGTAGGAAATCATGCTCAAGAGGTACAGGCGATCGCACTTTCAGGGCAAATGCACGGTGTTGTCCTAGCAGATGAGTCTGGTCAGCCACTGCGTCCTGCTATCCTCTGGGCAGATACTCGCTCTAGTGCCACGCTTAACACTTATCATTCGCTCGATGCCGCTATTCTAGAGCGCTTGGGCAACCCGGTTACGGCTGGAATGGCGGGCCCCACTTTGTTGTGGCTACGAGAACACGAGGCTACTGTCTACAGCGAAGCGCGTTGGGCACTCCAGCCAAAAGATTGGCTGCGGTTACGGATGACTGGAGAAGTCGCAACCGAACCATCTGAGGCTAGCGGTACTTTGCTTTACGATGTTGTGTCGGATAACTGGGCTGGGGAAGCAATCTCAGCGCTGAATCTACGTGGTGATTGGTTACCAAAAATTATCCCCTCTAGTGCGATCGCAGGCTACCTAACAATTATTGCTTCAGAGCATCTTGGCTTACCTGTTGGCTTACCAGTTATCGCTGGTGCTGCGGATACCGCAGCGGCGGCACTTGGTAACGGACTACTAGAGCCTGGATTAGTTCAACTGACGATCGGCACAGGCGCTCAAATCATTACACCTCGATCGCAACCAATTATCGATCGTCATGGTCGTACCCATCTCTATCGAGCCGCCGTACCTAACCAGTGGTACGCCCTTGCAGCAATGCAAAATGCTGGGTTAGCGCTTGAATGGGTGCGAGGTATCCTCGGCTTGAGCTGGCAGGAAGTCTATACTAAAGCGTTTTCTCTTCCCCCAGGATGTGAAGGGTTGACATTTTTGCCCTACCTCACGGGTGAGCGAACTCCACACCTTGACCCCTATGTACGCGGGGCATGGGTAGGGCTTGGACTTCATCACACACAGGCGCACTTGATGCGATCGGCTTTAGAGGGAGTTGCTTTTGCCTTGCGACAAGGTTTTGAGGCACTTGAGGCAACAGGTTTTAAAGCGACAGAACTGCGTTTAGCAGGCGGTGGAACGGCAGAAATGCCTTGGAAACAATTACTGACCGATGTATTGAGAATACCCCTCTATGCAACTACAGTTGCTGCTGCTTCCGCGCGCGGTGCAGCTCTACTGGCAGGTATCGGAATTGGCGTATACGCAGATGCTAATGACACCATCAAACTGGCAGCCACACCAACGCTTGCTGCAACTCCGCAATCTGTTAATCCCACCCTAGAAGAGGCTTGGATGCGATATCAAGCGCTTTATCCACAACTTAAAAAAACTTGATAGGAGTTATGCCTCAAGGAGGACGTGCTAGAAGCTATATACAAATTATTCTTAAGCTAAGACTGCTTAATATCAGTCAAATAAAATAACTAATTTTACTACAAGAAGAGGTAGATATTACATGAACATATTAGCTGGAATTAAGCTCCCAAAATCAGCCGAGAGTTCGGATGTATATATACGGTGTAATGAATCTGCATCTATAAACTACCAGGAAGATGACAAAAAAGTTGTTTTATCTCAGGGTGGTGTTGTCTCCTCAAATTCTTACTTTAATTCGTTTTACGAGAGATTTTATACTCAATATACAACTCTTAGCTCTATCTACTATGTGCTGAAACTTGAAGGCGATTTTAAAGTTTCTGTTTACCGAGAATTTGATGGACAAAAAAACAAAGAAATAATTTCTGAAGAGAGCTTTGAGAAATGTCAATTCTCTGATCCTGTAAAAATCTCACCAATAAATCTCCTTCAAGGCAAAAAAGCGGGCAGAATATATTTTGAAATAACTTGTTCTAGTGAACAGGGCGAATTTAAAGGGGCATGGATAGCAACTGATGAAAGTAAAACTAGAGAAGTATCATTGGGGATTGTCATTTGCACCTTTAAAAAAGAGGACTTCATACAAAATACATTAACTGCAATTTTTCAAGATGAATTACTAGAAACCAAGGACTTTAAAGTATTCGTTGTTGATAATGGTAGAACTTTAGATGAAGCTGATTTCGGAAAGCCAAAACTGAGGCTAGTTCCTAATATAAATGCTGGTGGAAGCGGGGGCTTTACCAGAGGGTTGGTCGAAGCTTTAGAGGAAAACATCTATTCTCATTTTTTGCTTATGGATGATGATATAGAGTTAGAAAGTGAATGTATTTATAGATTATTTCCTTTGTATGAGTACGCCAATTCGGATTTTGCTGTAGCTGGTGGACTGCTAAACTTACAAAAAAAGCATATGTTGTATGAAGCAGGAGCATCGTACAACGCCTATTCTAAAACAAGAGGATTTGGGCCTGGGGCATTAATTGCTTTAAATTATAATATCGATTTACGAGATGCTAATTCTCTCAACAGGTTGCTCAAGGACGAAGATGTAGACTATGGCGGATTTTGGTTTTTCTCTTTTTCTAAGGAACTTGTTGGACAAACTCAATTACCGCTACCTTTCTTTATCAAAATAGATGATGTAGAGTTTGGTTTAAGAATAAAAGAGTTGGGCAATAAGATTGTAGCTTTTCCATCACTGGCGGTGTGGCATCAACCAGCGGCGGCCAAGAATGTAAATTGGGAAAATTATTATACTCTCCGTAATGATTTAATAGCTTATTCCATCCATTATTCTCTAGAATATATGGATGCAGTTGAGCATTTGACAAAAGTAATACTTCAGGCTTTAGCCAAATTTGATTATAATCATGTAGAGATGGTTGTAAAATCTTTTGAAGACTATCTAAAAGGTCCAGATTTTATCAAAAACTCTGATCCAGAAACCTTTCACATGAGCATTGTAAAGCTTAGTAAAAGCTATAATAACCAAAATGAGGTAGATAAATTAGCTGGTACTAACCTTTTGACTAGGTGGTTTAAAGTTGCTGCTGAAGGTATTAATGAATGGTCATCCGTAAGTACACAATGGAAAAGTGCTTCAAAGGAAATGACATCTACTATATTTTGGCAGCAATACCTTGGGCTAAAAAAATAGAATTGAGAGCCTCTATTGGTTGATGGTTGACAGCTTAGGCCGCCAGCAACTCAACGATTCACAACAAAAGCGCCTTGGGATTAATTGTGGTAGTTGAGACTCCCCCGTCACAGCGTAGCTTGATGGGGAATTTTTCCTTCACAGCTTGATGCCAAGTAAAAGCAGTGGCTTTACTTGGTCTTACTCTATTTCCAGAAGCTACGGAGGTATGCCCTACGTCTCAAATTCGTAAACCTCGATCTCTAATGTTTTTAGCTGCATTGATGTTTCTATCATGGTGAGGCCCGCATTACGGCATTCCCACTTTCTGATATCCAATGAAAGCCAATTTACAGCAGATTGCAAGCTTATAGACGGCAATAGCAGCATTTAGAAAACCAGTTAGTTTTTTAGATGTTGAGGATTAATTAAATAAGCGTGCGAAGTGCGACCCTGATTTAGTATCAGATGGAAGCAACTTGAGTTAAATGATGACATAATCTTCGCCCCAAACTGCTTGACTTACCTCTGGTTCCGGCTCTACTGGGTCGCTGTAATGAGTGTCAATGTGTTTGATGAAACTTTCTCGATAAGCTTTGAGATGCGAGTTAAGTGCTTCGATATCCTGCTGTCCCGTCGCGAAACTGCTATCTCTTCTAAATTGACCCGATTCCTTAACAAAAGCCATGTCAACTTGCCACAAAGCTCTATCAGTCGGGCGATATGACAAATCAACAATATCGTAAGCTGCGAAGCCTTGGGACTTCATAAAACTCATTACATCATACATCTGACCGAACAAAGTAACTTCTACAATTACATATTCAGTCTGCTGCAAAATTTCAGTTGCTCCCGCTAAAACATCTAATTCCTGTCCGTCTACATCAACTTTAATTAAATACGGGCCTGACAAGTTTCTTTCCCGGCATATTCCATCCAAAGTAATTGCTGGTATGTTTCTCAAATAAGGATTGCTGCTGTCAGTAACGCGATTTTCAGAAATCGAAGAGTGCAACATATCGGGACTGATGTTAAGGGTAAAAACTCCCGATTCTTTGGTTGCAGCAGCAATAATGTATTCTGCACTTTTGAGCTTGCGGCAAATTTTGGCGAGATAAGGTTCATTTTCCGCGATCGGCTCAATTAGCAAATGCCGCGAATTCGGGAAAGTTTCGTAAAGGTTAAAAGTTCCCAAAGCCGCACCGACATCAATAACAGTTTTTGGTTCAAAACCTAAGTTTTTAGCCAGCAGCAAGCTGCCTGACATCGAGTTTCTGAGAGTTCCTGCTTGTTGGTTCACAATTTTTCTCGTAATTTTTTGAAAGTATATAATAAACGTCAAATGTGTGGCATGGTGGGTTGGTTCCTCAATAATCTCAAATATTCCACTATTCTCTACATTTTTTTAGTAACAGGCTTTTGGGCCTGTTCCACAAGACAATTGATTTTTAATGGAACAGGCCCAAAAGCTTCTGGGATTGTTGCTAGATGTTAGCTAACCCAACCTGCTACTGTTTTGCCGACTTCTGCGCCTTGTTTTCCGGTTCGACAGATTGCAAAGCTTCGTCGAGAATTGCCCGCGCTTCTTCGGCTTTACTTCTAGCTTCTCGATAGCGGACGTTAGCTTGAGCGAAGTTTTTGAGAACCTTGAAACCGTCTTTCAATCGACCAATTTCCTCGGCAGTCACAGCCTCATCTGTAAACAAAATGTCGATCGCCGCCCGGATTTTGAGTGCTTCTTCGCGGGATTCCATGACTTTCAATTTGAGACTTGCCAAATTGCTCAAAATCTGTACAGCTTCAGTAATCGCGTCCTCGCCGTCAGACGCAGCATCTTCGATATCCTTAACTTCAACAAACTGCTTGGGGCCAAATCCCTCCACGAGTTGTGTAGGCAGCTTGCCCTCATCCATGAGATCCATCAGCCGATCCATCGCTTCTTCGCGGGCTTTGGCTGAATCTTTCCCTTTGACAGTTAAAATAATTTCGGGGCTTTGAGGAAGTGTATAGCGAACCATATTTTGACAGCCTGTGCGCGAAAACAATTGAATGATATTTTATCTTTATTCGATCGCCAGTTGCAGCTATCAATCTGCTCCATTACCAACCGCTTGCCAAAACTTGACACATATACACTCAAAAGGAACCCTCGACAATGAAAGATAAATTTCTTAACTTTCTCAACTTGCTTTTAGTAGCTGATGTATTTTTCGTGTTTGCCATTTTTGGCTGGTTTGCGATCGCAGTAGCGGGTCGATCGACCGGGGTGAATCTCGGTTTTGATTTGTGGTACAGTCTCTGGCAGCCCGTATTTAATCCCGCCCTCGGAATTCTGATGGGCGGTGCTATTCTCAGCGGTATAATTAACCAAGTTTCTAAACGCCTCAATCCCAAGTAAAATTGATGTTTTGTTGGAGACGGTGATTGGCTGTGCTACTTAGTTGCCGATCGAACTTGTATGGTGCGTCAGAGATGAGGCACTAAATTAGGTCGATTAAGCTTGAAAATAAATAAGTAGTCAAAAGCAAGTGAAACGCTCCCCGAAAGAGCGATATCTTATGAAAGCCATCACAAAAGTTATGATAGCTTTACATTCTGTTACAGGGTAAAGTTTATTTTCGCCTACCTATTTACGTCGAAAATAAGAATTGGACGATCGGGATCTAAAAATATCAACTCATGTTCTGAGTAACAAAAGTCGGACATTAATTATGGGAGAACAAAAATGTATCGGTATCCTCACCAGCGGAGGTGACTGTGCAGGCTTAAACGCAGTTATTCGAGCCGTTGTCCACCGCGCAACGGGAACTTACAATTGGAAAGTGATGGGGATTCGTCAAGCCACCAACGGATTGATGAGTCGTCCCCCTCAAGCAATTCCCTTGGATATTGAGAAAGTAGACTCGTGGCTCACCATTGGCGGTACGATGCTAGGCACGACAAATAAAGGCAACCCTTTTGCTTTCCCGATGCCTGATGGGAGTCTACGCGATCGTTCTGACGACATTATCGAAGGCTATCATCAACTAGGTCTGGATGCCTTAATTGGTATTGGTGGCGACGGTAGTCTCGCCATTCTCAGAAAGATTGCTCAACACGGCAATTTGAATTTAGTTGCTATTCCTAAAACTATTGATAATGATGTCGGAATTACCGAGCGTTCCATCGGTTTTGATACTGCTGTCAATATTGCGACTGAAGCACTCGATCGCTTGCATTTTACTGCGGCCAGTCACAGTCGCGTCATGATTGTTGAAGTCATGGGACGCGACGCCGGACATATTGCGATCAGTGCCGGAATTTCTGGGGGAGCTGATATAATTCTGATTCCCGAAATCCCTTACACAATTTCCCAAATCTGCGCCCAAATCCAAGAACGCCAAGATCGGGGAAAAAACTACTGTTTAATTATAGTAGCGGAGGCAGTTCGCACTGAAGAAGGCGAATTAGTAATGCACACAAATCGCTTAGGTCAAAGTCGATTAGGCGGAATTGGTCAGTATTTAGCTGATACAATCTCTGAGTGCAGCGGTGCAGAAACTCGCGTCACCGTTTTGGGACATATTCAACGCGGAGGAACTCCTTCATCGCTAGAAAGATTAATTGCTTCTGCTTTTGGCGTCGCAGCAGTTGATTTAATTGCCGAAGAGAAATACGACTGCATGGTATCTTGGCAAAAACGGGAAGTTGTGAGCGTTCCTCTGGAAGATGCGATCGCCAAATACAGACCTGTAGAATTCGATGGTACTCTGGTTAAAACGGCTCGCGGTTTGGGAATTTGTCTGGGAGACTAGACAATTACCCGTCCGATTTCTCAAAGATTAACAATTTGTAGTGAGGGCTAAAGTCCTTTCTTTCTCAACTCAACAGCAAAGACTAAAGTCCTTACTACAAACATTTTGCACTTGTGAAAAAGGTTTAGGGTGTAATCCGCCCAAAAGTCGCATCGCCCGCCTGCCAGTTTGGATGCCGCAGAGGTACGATGGAATATAGGGAAGGGAGGCCAAGCCCGGTAAGGTTAAGCTTGGCGAAAATACCCACAGGAAGGGAAAAATGACACTTAACTTGCGGCGACCGATTTTAATTGGGGGAATAGGACTTTCAGCAGCGCTGTGGCTGTTGGAAACTCTACAGCATTCGGGTTCAGAAATGGGCGAAACGGCACTCATCGGCTTGGCGGCTGCCGGTGCGGGGTATTGGTGGTGGAAACAACAATCCCCCAAACTCGAACTCGCACTCCCGCAACCCCTAGCGAACAGGGAAGCAGCCGAAAAAGCGATCGCGGCTTCGGAAGCAGCAATTAATTTGCTAGCCTCAGAAGCTCAAAACTCCGCAAATCCAGCTAATCTAACAGCAAAGCTCGATCGGCTCAGAGCCGAATTAGACAGACAAGATTTACGGATTACCGTAACTGGCGGCAAAGCTGTCGGCAAAACTGCCTTAATTCAAGTTTTAAATTCTAATTGGGCCTCTCAACACCCGCAAAAGCTTAGTTTACAAGAAACAGCACCGCTGTTTGCTAATACAAATGCCGATGCCAAAATCAACGGTGATTTAGTGCTGTTTGTGACAGCGGGCGACATCACGGATTCCGAATTTAAAACATTATCTCAGCTAGCTTCTGCCGGTCAGCGCGTGCTGTTAGTCTGGAACAAACAAGACCAATATTTGCCTGAACAGCAGTCGCAGGTTTTGAACTCTTTGCAGCAAAGAATGGAAGGCATATTGGGGACAGAAGATATAATTGCGATCGCAGCTTCTCCCAATTCTATTAAAGTGCGCCGACACCAAGCGGACGGCACATTTCAAGAACGCATCGAAAATCAAGTCTCTCAACTCGACGCGCTGACGGAAAGATTGACTAAAATCTTAACGGAAGAACGGCAACAGTTGGTCTGGGCTAGTGCAGTGCGCGAAGCTGCAAGTATCAAATTAGAAGCGAAAACCTTCTTAAATGCAGTCAGGCGCGATCGGGCACTTCCCATTATCGAACAATATCAGTACATCGCCGCCGCCGCCGTATTTACTAACCCGGTTCCAGCTTTAGACTTGCTAGCAACAACCGCCATCAGCACCCAACTCGTAATCGACCTCGGCGCCATCTACCAGCAAAAGTTTTCCTTAGAGCAAGCTAAGACAGTAGCAGCAACTTTGGCTAATCAAATGTTCAAATTGGGATTAGTAGAACTGTCTACTCAAACTATTACTGGGCTGCTGAAAAGCAATGCTGTCACCTATGTAGCAGGAGGCGCGGTGCAGGGAATTAGTGCAGCATATTTTACCAGAATAGCTGGACTGAGTTTAATTGAATATTTCCAAAGTCGAGAACTGGAAAATGCTGCCACAGGCATTTTAAATATCGACCAGTTGACTAAAACTTTGCAAACAGTATTTACGCAAAATCAGCAAGTTTCCTTCTTGCAATCTTTCGTCAACCAAGTGGCGAGTCGCCTTTCATCTCAGGTATCTGGGCCCGAAACCGTTAAGTCGGCGGTCAATTAGAAGTAGTCCAGCGTCTGATGTTAAATTCGGTCGATCGCCCATGATATCCGTAGGGACACGGCAGTGCCGTGTCCTAGCCGCAGCCATTAAGAAACCGTTAAGTCAGCGGTCAATTAAAATTAGTCCAGCATCTGATATTAAATCCGGTCAATCGCCTAGGATATCTGATATTAAATCCGGTCGGTTGCCCAGGATATCCGTAGGGACACGGCAGTGCCGTGTCCCTACCTAATTCCCAATAAAAAATTATAAATTTATAAAAAATTGTATTAAAATAAGAAATAGGATTTATAATTCGACGATCAATTATACCTGCTTAAAAAAGCCGATCGCCAATGGCTGACAATTCCCTTCAAGAAAATCGCTTATCCCTTGCCCGCGCCAGTTTGCGCGAAGCCCTGGCGCGCTATTCCCACCTGCGCCAAGGGAAAAGAAACTCGAATAATACAGAATTAGAAGCGGCGCTGCAATATCAGTTAGATATCTTAACTTCCACCTCAGAAAAACTAGACCACAACATAATCCGCATTGCTACTTTCGGCCTAGTCAGCCGCGGCAAGTCAGCCGTATTAAACGCGCTTTTAGGTCACAAAATTCTGCAAACAGGCCCTCTCAACGGCGTGACTCAGTGGCCGCGTTCCGTGCGCTGGAGTGTGCCTTTATCCTTCCTTGACAGCGACGAATCCCCCCAACCCCCCCTTGCCAAGGGGGAGAAAGGAGGGGTGCAAGTTGAATTAATCGATACTCCCGGACTTGATGAAGTTGGCGGCGAAGTGCGCGGCGAAATGGCGAAACAAGTAACTCGCCAAGCTGACTTAATTCTGTTTGTCGTTGCAGGCGATATCACCCGAACTGAATATCAAGCACTGTGCGAATTGCAAACAGCTCAAAAACCGGTAATTTTAGTTTTTAATAAAATTGACCTTTATCCCGAATTAGACAGAAAAGCTATTTACCAAAGTTTGCAAGCGCTGGGAAATTCTGAAGAGTTAGCAGCCGCTGCGGTAACAGAGGAAACAGATAGCGAAAATTTGTCCGATCGCCCAAACAACTCCTCCGATAAATCTACCGCCAAACCACCGCCTAAAACTTCCAAATCATTAGAAATAGTCATGGTAGCCGCCGAACCGGCACCGGTGCAAGTGCGGGTGGAATGGTCCGACGGAAGAGTCACTAACGAATGGGAGTCGCCGCCCGCGCAGATAGACGAACTAAAACATAAAATTCTCACCATTCTTAACAGAGAAGGTCGATCGCTCCTCGCTCTAAATGCTTTAGTTGAAGCTAGAGATGCCGAAGCAAACATTGCCCGTCACGTTCTCAAATTGCGGCAAACAGAAGCCGAAGATTTAATCTGGCAATTTGCAAAATATAAAGCTTTGGCAGTCGGTTTAAACCCAGTGGCATTCTTGGATGTAATGGGAGCAAGTGTCGCAGATTTAGCCTTAATTCGCTCTTTATCCAGACTTTACGGCTTACCCATGACTGGTTACGAAGCCGGGAAACTTTGGCAGACTATTTTCTCCAGTGCTGGCGGCGTACTTTTGGGAGAATTGGGTAGCAGTTTTCTGTTGGGATTTGGCAAAAGTGCGGCGGCTGCTGCCCCGCACATCGGCTTTTCTACTTTTGCCGGAGTTGCTGTCACTCAAGCTAGCTTAGCAGCTTACGGAACCTACGCTGTCGGCCGCGCCGCCCAAGTTTATTTAGAAAAAGGCTGCACCTGGGGTCCCCTGGGACAAGATACGGTAATTCAAGAAATTCTCGCCACCATCGAGCGCAATACAATTATCGATCGCTTGCAGCAAGAGTTTAAAATATGACACAAACAACAGCCATTACTGAAATCATCCAAACTCTAGCAGATGTTGAATCGAGATTCAATATTACGCGAACTGAATCCGAAGGATTTTTCCCAGAATGGTATGCAGATTTACCCGAAATTACAGAAGTCGATAAAGCCGCTCTCAATTTAATTCGGCGGCGATATCTCTATCATTTAAATGATGGAAGCCTTACAGAAGGAACCGTTACACTAATCATGGGTTCGCCTCTATTGGAACGAGCGGGTTTTTACGATCCACCTTTTAAAATGATGGCTGAAAAATCTGTACAAATTGTTTTAGATGACGAGGATGATGAAGTAGAAACTCTCAAGGGACGGATTGATGTTTTAGTGATGCAAAACCAGTTTTGGGTGACACTCTTAGAGTCGAAGCGCACCACCATTTCAGTAATGTCTGCACTTCCCCAAACACTAGCATACATGACCGCCAATCCCCGCAAGGATAGACCGAGTTTTGCTGCGATGACAAATGGCAGTGAAATTGTATTCGTCAAGCTAGACTTTCAGAATCCGCCTAAATATGACTTATCAAGAATCTTTTCACCTGTTCCTCTAATGAACGAACTTTATACGGTTCTTCAAGTCTTGATAAAAATTGGTCAACTGATATCAATTCCGGTGGCACCGGAATGATATAAACGGAGGACACGGCAGTGCCGTTTCCCTACCGCGATTAATTGTAGGGACTTAGGCCAAGCCGTGTCCTGATTGTGGGTAATATTAATTCCGATGCTACCTGATTTGATATGATTCCCAATTCTTTAATCGAAAATCGAAAATCGAAAATCGTATTACCGTCTCGCGATTCTCACACCTTCCCTAAAATGCGCGATCGTCGCAATTACCGCTATAGAAAAGTAAAAAATTCTAATCAGCCAAAAACAAACCCGCATTGACCAAGAAACAATAGTCGGAGCAATACCAGTTAGCTGTACAAATCTGGAATTAACTTTTTTTTCAAAGCTGTCAAGGTCTTTCATCTCCGATTGTTTAGTCGGGATAACCGGAAACTGACCAGTATATACGTAATAACCGATAAAACCTGACAATCCTACTTTTCTATTCAAAAATGAGTTAGTTAATGTTGCAGTTTGCGCGGGTAATAATTTATCCGACTCCTCTACTTTTTCCAGCCAAGAATTATATCTAATGGCTGGCGTAATCATGAAAACTAAGGGAACTATAACTATTAACAAAGCCGCACTAATTTTGCGACCGTATTTAGGGTGTAGAAGATTTGTCGCCACACCCACTCCCATACCGATAAAAGCAAATATTAATATATTTAACAGTTCAATAATTTCGATGCCTCTCAACAAATCGCCGATAATCAGAATTGTATATAATAATTTGTCGGCCAGTAGCAGAGCTGCCCACTTGATGAGAATTGAAACGCCTACAATAGTAGCTACAATAGCCACATACCCGATGGCACCTAGAACGTAGAGTAAAATCGAACCGACTTGTTTTAATGACTGCATGGAATTATTCACTAACTGAAAGTTTAGGAGTCGGATTGACCAAAAAATTTCAAATTTTAGAGCAATCGGGAGTTCCAAATTTAATTTTTAAAATTGATTAGCTTGACATCTTAAAATCAATCTAAAATCTACAATCTACAATCGATCGACAAGTTCCCGCGCCGCCGCTTTGGTAACTTGTGCGATCCGTTCCTTCACAACACTCTCTTCGATCGCCCTCGGCTCTGATTCCTGTTCGCGATCGATCCCCAACCATAAAAGATACTCGATATTACCGGCCGGGCCAAGTAAAGGCGACCACGTTAAGCCGCGTTCCTGCCATCCTAAAGCTGTGGCTGCCTTCCACACTTGAAAAATCGCATCGGCTTGAGTTGCTGAGTCTCTCACTACGCCTTTTTTCCCGACTCTCTCGCGCCCTACCTCAAACTGCGGCTTTACCAGCAACACCGCTTCTCGCGGTGGTGCCAACAATTCCCACAGCGCCGGTAAAATCTTATCCAGGGAAATAAACGACACATCTACTACCGCCAAATCTGCTCGCTCAGAGTCGCCGTAAAGCTCAGTAGCAGTCATGTACCGCAAATTGGTGCGTTCTTTCAAAATTACCCTCGGATCGTTGCGCAAGCCCCAATCTGCTTGACCGTAGCCAACATCTACGCCGTAGACTAGGGCTGCGCCGGCTTGCAGGAGACAGTCGGTAAAACCGCCTGTGGAAATGCCGCCGTCGAGACAAATTCTGCCTGCAACTGGAATGGCAAAAACTTCTAAAGCTTTGGCTAATTTGTCGCCGCCTCTAGAAACATAGCGCGATCGCTCTTTGATCTGAATTTTTGCTGCAATATCAACCTCAGTGCCCGGTTTGTCAACTACCTGTTGGTTGATGGAGACTTTTCCCGTCCGAATCAATGCCTGAGCTTGCTGTCTGGAGCTGCACAAATCTAGGCTGACCAATAAAGTGTCTAGTCGCTGTTTAGCCAAGGTTTTTAATCTGTACGGATAGGGTTAAGAACAGTACCAGATTAGCACTTACGCACAAGCCCGACTGCTGATTTTTGGCGACCATTTTGGTTTTGCGCTCATTGAGGGGCGATCGCCCCCACCTCACATTATGTGACTGAGATCGCTCTGATTGTGTAGTTGGATCACAGATATACCTTCATAAAATCACATAAAAATTTGTGCTACTAGCGGATGATTTATATGCAGCGAAAAGCGCTCCAAATACCATCAGGGCGATCGATCATGAAAACAATTAACTTTCCTATCAGAAATGCGGGCAATTGTCAAGAAAATCCCCTGGCTTTCATCAGCGGTGATATCATTCACATTCTTTATCCCAACGGCGAAGTAGAAGCAAGAACCGCCGAACAAGTCGATCGGCATCAAACCAAAAATCCCCTGGACAAATGCCTCGTCTGGGGATGTATTGGCGATTTTTAACACCGCTTCAAAGAAATAATGCAATTAGAGGGAAGCTCCAAACCCTTAATTCATAAGTCATTCCCAATTATTCAAATCTTTAATCTCAAATTTTTAATCTCAAATCTTTAATCTCAAATTTTTAATCTCAAATTGTCTAACCCATAAAAAAAGATCGCTTGGAGGCTGTGAGGCCAAAAAAAGCGATCGATCCAACTGCTACTAACTGCAAGCCACCAGTGCAATTTGCTGTTAAAAGAAGTAGCAAATTGACTTAAATATCTTGTTCGCTCAATTCGCGAATCAAGTAATCAAAAGGCTGCTCCAAAAAAGACCCTACAGACAAGCCAGCAGATGCCACCTGAGCCTTAACCATCTCCTTCATAATGCCAATTCCCATCACCGTCGGGCCAATGGGAACGCTGAGAGAATTGTAAGTTTCGCGCAAACCTTGCAGCACGCGCTCGTCGAGTACGTCGGTACTTCCGGCCACCAAGGCGTAAGTAGCATAGCGCAAGTAGTAGTCCATATCCCGCAGACAAGCCGCATAGCGGCGAGTCGTGTAGGCATTTCCGCCCGGACGGATCAATTCAGGCTGTTCGGCAAATAGCTGAATACCAGCTTGCTTGACAATTGTCGCAGCATTGCTGTTAATCGCCGCCGCCGCCTGTACCCGTGCCGTACCCGTTGCAAAATAAGATTTCAACCGATCGATACCATCTCGGTCTAAATACCTACCAGCAACATCATAATTTTCAATCAGGCTCGTCACTGCATCGCGCATAAGTTTCTCTCCCAAAAATCTTTATCAATACTTTGCTATCTGAGACAGACCGCCTATTGTAGACTACTACAAATCGGCGTTTGATTAAGATTTGAGATAGGATTTTCACGAAGGGTAGTCTATCCCCGGCAAACGACCGCAAAATTCAGCCGTTTGCCTTGTATCTTCAGCCGAAAAATCGACAGGGCAAGAATCTCGAACTGCCCGACTGCACTGGGCCCCTATTTCTAAATTTTGTAGCCGTAGATACAAAATAGTGGGTACTGAAGGCCTACGATCGCCCAAACAGTATGAAATCGGCCGATCGCCAAGACACAACCAATATCAGGAGTAAGTCATGTTCCAGACGCCCCAAGAAGCCTTAAATTACATAAAAGAAAATAAAATCCAGATCGTTGACCTAAAGTTCATCGATATGCCGGGGATCTGGCAGCACCTTTCCCTGTACCACGACCAAATCGACGAAACCGCATTCACAGACGGCGTACCCTTCGACGGTTCCAGCATTCGGGGCTGGAAAGCCATTAACGAATCTGACATGACGATGGTCATCGATCCGACAACCGCTTGGATGGACCCGTTCATGGCAGAACCGACCATCAGCTTCATTTGCAGCATCAAAGAACCCCGCACCGGGGAACCGTACAGTCGCTGTCCCCGCACCATTGCCCAAAAAGCCATAGACTACTTGCTTTCGACCGGTCTCGGCGATACAGCATTCTTTGGCCCGGAAGCAGAATTCTTTATTTTTGACGACGTTCGCTTCGACCAAACCCAAAATTCCGGCTACTATTACGTAGATTCGATCGAAGGTCGCTGGAATTCCGGCAAAGAAGAAGCAGGCGGCAACCTCGGCTACAAACCGCGTTACAAAGAAGGTTATTTCCCAGTAGCACCAACCGATACCTCTCAAGACATGAGAACGGAAATGCTGCTGACAATGGCAAAATGCGGCGTACCCATCGAAAAACACCACCACGAAGTTGCCACCGGCGGTCAATGCGAACTCGGTTTCCGCTTTGCCACTTTAGTACAAGCCGCCGACTACTTGCTGACTTACAAATACGTAATCAAAAACGTCGGCAAAAAATACGGCAAAACCATCACCTTCATGCCCAAACCGCTGTTTAACGACAACGGTTCCGGGATGCACGTTCACCAGTCGATTTGGAAAGACGGCCAACCTCTATTTGCAGGCGATCAATATGCAGGTTTCAGTCAAATGGGACTGCATTACATCGGCGGCATTCTCAAGCACGCACCGGCACTTTTGGCAATCACCAACCCCACGACCAATTCCTACAAGCGTTTGGTTCCGGGCTTTGAAGCGCCTGTAAACTTAGCTTACTCTCAAGGAAATCGATCGGCATCAGTGCGGATTCCGTTGTCGGGAACCAACCCCAAAGCCAAGCGGTTAGAATTCCGCTGTCCCGATGCCACTTCCAACCCCTATTTAGCATTTGCAGCCATGCTGTGCGCCGGCATAGACGGCATCAAGAATCAAATCGATCCGGGCGAACCTTTGGACGTGGATATCTACGACCTTTCCCCTGAAGAATTGAGCAAAATTCCTTCAACTCCCGGTTCCTTGGAAGGCGCTTTAGAAGCTTTAGAAAAAGACCACAGTTTCTTAACTGAAACCGGCGTATTTACCGAAGACTTCATCCAAACCTGGATTTCCTACAAACTAGACAATGAAGTCAACCCGATGCGGCTGCGTCCTCACCCCTACGAGTTTGCTTTGTACTACGACTGTTAGATAGTTAATAATTAAAAGTTAAAAATGGTATAATCACCCTTTTTAACTTGTGATTTTTAATTGATAACAACGCCGCCCTTAAAAGCGGCGTTTTTTTCTAGTTTAGAACTTCTGGATCAACGCCCAGACTCTCCCGTTACCCGACACTATCTGGGCAACGCTATTAGTAGTAGCACCCGCTGTAGCCTCAGAGACATCCTCTACAGCCCATTTATTTGCTTTCTCATCAATCATAAACAAATCGTCAGGGGTAGTGCCTTCCTGCACCAGATATATCTTATTGAGAATGAAACGCCGCCGCGCCTCAGCTTTTGGTATGCCAAGCACATCATCTGGAGCAACACAGATGGCACTGCCTTCTTTTAATGTACCTTTCGAGTTGCTTAAATTGCGATCGTCCCTTTGAGCAACCCGCACCCGGTGAAGCTGCAAACAAGGCTCAGTCTCAGAGATATTCCACACAGTAGCTAGCGCCCCACTTTTTCCCAAACCGAGAACCGCTGCACTCACAGTCAAAATGAGCAAAAATTTGAAATGATTCACCATTTATGCTCCGCATATTTGTGAAATTCTGCACTCATTCTAAATTAGCAATTAGCAATTACCGACCAAACGATGTCCGATATTTTTGTGATGATCCGCAATCAGAGTAAGGTCGCCATGACTTCAATTGACGGCATTGCCTTTGTCACTTTACTAACTCAAGAAGGACGAGTGCTGGCCGAGGAGACAGTTGACCTGTTTGAGGCAGATGTGAATTTTGATAACCTAAAGAAAGGAAAATATACTGTAGTTGTCAGGCACGAAGGCGTTGAACCGCGCTCGGCAACCTGTAGTGTTACAATCACCGATGAATATCAAGTAATCATGCTGACATTTGTTTACCTGGAGCTAGAACGGGTACTGCTGGGAATTCAAACTTCAACCGAAGAGAGACTTTAACTATGACAGTTAAAGTTAATCCGCCAAATTCCATTAAAATGTTCCGCTATCGAGTACATTTTTTAGCACCATATTCCTGGAGGCAATAAAATCCTATTTGTCCGATTAATCTGGCTTTACAGTTTTAATTGTGAGCCTCGCAGCATTGGTGTGTATGGGCTTCATATCTTTAGTCTGGGGAGTGCTGTAGATTTTTTTGGTGAATTTTCCTGAGTCTTGGAAATTGCCTATTGACAACTTGGTGTGTACGGGTTTTAATCAGATCGTGGCGCATCTCCAAAGAGTGAAAAAATTAGTTGGATGAAAACCGGGTTGAAGGGATGTTTCTCTTCAATTAGTTTCCTCCGAACCCCACAGAGTGGGGAAATTAGTTAGATGAAAAATACTGTAGATTATAGACACCAAAGTTATGCTTTTATTTCTGACAATCAATCTCGGTCAAATGCTGATTGGTCAAGCTTCCTTTTGCCCCGACCCTAATGGGATACAAATGATAGTCGTAGGGATTTTAATTGCATTACTTATCGCAGTTACTGGCGGGATGATTGTGGCAATTTATTTAATAGCATCAACCATGTTAGCAGGGTTGTCATGGGTAGGATTGATAACAGGGGGAATTTTTAGTTTTCTTCAGCTACCACTAGAGTTTCATACTGTGGGATTTTTTGGGCTAATTATGTTGTTTGTAGTAGGGGGTATCAAGTGGATGTTAGGATGTGGTTAATTTTAATTAAGCTCGCTAGAAAAAAAAACCGCTTTCTGACCACCCGTGCGTCCACGACTAAATTTGCCCCACGGCTCAATTCTCCGATACAAAAAACTTCTACCTTGCGAGTGAATTAGGAAGCCGAAAAACTGCGTTACACTTATATAAGTATCTTTATAAAACAACATAAAAGCATGACTGTTGCCTATCCCCGCAAGCTGCGCAACGCAATGGGAGCGCGCGAGATTTTAGCTCGAGTAGTGCACGATCGCGAACTGCACCTGATCACCCTCAACCGCTACCGCTACAGCGAACAGCGCAGTTGCAAAGACCTCACGGACGTGATCGAACGGCTCGACGGCGAACCGGCCGAACTCGTGCGCGACCTCTCCCGCCACATTTCCGACGAAGCGCGACACGCTATGTGGCTCACCGACTTGCTGGTAGACTTGGGCCAAAATGTGGGAACGCCGCCGGGAATCTCCTACATTGACGAATTTGACCGCCTGCTGGACAAAGAGCAATACAACCCGAAAAGCAACCTCGATGACAGTGTAATTGCAGGCTTAGTCGCGATTAACGTCACCGAAAAGCGGGGCTGCGAATACTTCTCAGCGCACATCCACGCCCTCAAACAGGCTCCCCAAACCGCAGAAAACGTCAAAATCCGCGAAACTATCGAAAAGATTTTTCCCGAAGAAGCTGGTCACGTCCGCTGGGGCAACCGCTGGCTCGCCCAAATAGCTGCCAAAAGCCCGGAACACCGCCAGAAGGTGGAACAGGCAAAGCGCAAGTATGTGGCGATCGAACAAGCAGCATTTGAATCGGGAATGGATATCATGTTGGGGGCAGAACTCCGCCGCGTCACCCGCCTCGTGGATATTGCCAACACCATGCCGATGTGGGAACGCCCGCAATACCTGATGGAACGCTTGCCCATGACCTTGCTTGCCCCGGATCTGCAAATGACCAGAGTCGATGTTGCTCAGCGGGCCTGGAACCGCGACCCGCAGGCATTTGTGGAGAAACTTGTGCCGATGTTCCTCAACGGCTTGAATACCATTGAGAAGAAGCCGGCCCCGGCCAAGCCCAAGGCTTAAACACTGGCGAGGGCTTGTGCGCGGAGCGACTAGAAACCCGGTTTCTTCCTGCCTGTCTCGTTGAAGGGCGCGATATTTCTGCGAGAAACCGGCTTTCTTTTCTAGAACTTACGCACGGGGTGTCATCACCTTGGTTTCTTCCCTGGGGAGCGAACTCAAAGCGTAAGTTTTTGTCAAGAAAGCCGGTTTATCAAGGTTTTTGTGTGTAAGTCCTATTTTTGTAAGTCCTAAATAGGAAGTAAACTGATTATTGGAATAGTTTTCCGTCTAAATATAATCATGACTAATAGCGAGCCGAACATACAAACAGCTTCCACAGAAAGCCTCTCAAGTGAAAGTGCGATCGCCTCCGAGCAGGTCGAAAAAGCCACAGCCGTCACCTATGCAGAAGAAATTGAAACTGTCATCGCCAGCATGGCTGTAGACCAAAAAGTGATGGTCGGTCAAAGTGAAGCTGGCGGACATCTTTGGAAGTTTAAGTACGGCAGTGTTGAAGTGTTCGTGCAACTCACCGGCGAAACCGAAGATGATACTTTGACTGTTTGGGCTTTTGTACTGCAATTGCCGGCGAAGAATGAAGCTCAATTAATGCGGAAAATCCTAGAAATGAATTGGTTGTCTACTTTGGAATCTCATTTTGCCATTGTTGACAATCAAGTTGCGGTAGTATCGACTCGGACGATCGCCGAAATCTCCGCCGGGGAAATTTCTCGGGTTATTACTATTGTCGCCACGATCGCCGATGATAATGACGATATTCTGCAAGCAGAATTCGGTCAGTAGTGATTAATTAACAGTTAACAGTCAACAGTTAACAGTTAACTGTTAACTAATATGCAGGCCCTGCGATCCAAGCAATCGTGATTCCCAGCCCCAAACCTACAAGCACTTGAAAAGGAGTGTGTCCCAACAACTCTTTGAGGCGAGCCTCATTAAGGTTGTGATCTTCCTCAAAAAACTCGTCAATAATTTGGTTGAGGATGCGAGCTTGCTTGCCTGCGGCTTGGCGGACGCCTGCTGCGTCGTACATCACAATAATTGCAAAGATCGCAGCGATCGCAAAGTCCGGACTTTCCCATCCCATCGTTTGTCCGACTTCAGCAGCCAAAGCGCCCACAAAAGACGAGTGAGCGCTGGGCATTCCCCCCGTTGTTACCAAATACTGAAGATTAAACTTGCGATTTTTGACCAACTCGATCGGCAGCTTCATGATCTGAGCCGCCAGACAAGCGAGCAAAGCAACCACGAGTACATGATTGTTTAATATGCCGCTGCAAATTTCCTGCATAGTGTTTGGTATTTCTAGTTACTGCGGCTGGTAATAAAATCGGCGATCGCCAGCAGCGGTAGAGCTTTGCTCCCAAACACTGCCAATTGAGCCTTAGCATCAGCAACAAGCTGTGAAGCCTGGCGCCGAGACTCCTCAATTCCCCACAAACTGGGAAAAGTCACTTTTCCTGCTTTAACATCTTTGCCAGCAGTTTTGCCCAGTTCTTCTTGGGTAGCAGTAATATCCAGAATGTCGTCAACGATCTGGAAAGCCAGCCCAATATTTTGAGCAAAACGAGACAGCCGCTGCAAATCCGCAGCCGAGGCAGATGCCAAAATTGCCCCACTAACTACGCAAGCCTCTAACAGCGCACCCGTTTTGTGAGCGTGAATGTAATTCAAAGTTTCCAGAGAAACATCTGTCTTTCCTTCCGATTCCAAGTCAACCACCTGACCTCCTACCAATCCAGCAGCCCCGGATGCCCGCGCCAAATGGGCGATCGTCTGCAACACCTGCTGGGGGGGTACGTTCTCAGTTTTAGTGGCGATAAATTCAAAAGCATAGGTCAGCAAACCATCGCCAGCCAAAATGGCGATATCATCGCCGTAGACTTTGTGGTTCGTCAGTTTGCCTCGTCGGTAGTCGTCATTGTCCATTGCCGGCAAATCGTCGTGAATCAGCGACATCGTGTGGATCATTTCCAAAGCGCAAGCTGTCGGAATTGCCATAGATGTAGTGCCGCCGGCCAGTTCGCAGCTAGCCAGACACAGGATCGGACGCAGGCGCTTGCCCCCCGCTAGCAGCGAGTAGCGCATTGCTTCGTAAATTTTCTCTGGGTAGATGACCGGCAGTGCACTGTCGAGAGCTACCTCGATCGCCTCTTTTCGCTTGACTAGATAAGTAGATAAATCGAAAGAGGATTCCGGTTGGGACGAACCCATTTCTGTTGCCAATACCATCCCTTGCTCTCTTGTACTGAATAATTACGTGGGATATTGTGAGCCGTTCGGGTCGATCGTGCCGACTTTTACGGCGGTAGTTGCTCGAACTCCGAGCATCAATTAATCATTCTACGGGTGTTGTTGCACAGAAAATCTTTGAGTTTTAATAACTTTGTCAAATTACCAGTCAATCTAAAATCTACAATCTCAAATCTCAAATACGCTGATTTGTCTGGCGACTTCCAAAAACCGCTGCACCGCCGCCGTTGGATCGCTGCGCCAAATCAAAGCGATCGCCACAATGCAGGTTGATTCTGGCAGCGTTTTGTAAACAACCCCGCTGCGCTGGAAATTTTGCATCGACGCCGGGACGATCGCCACTCCCATCTCGGCGGCTACCAGACTCACAATGGTTTGCATTTGAATTGCTTCTTGAGCCGCGATCGGGCTAAAACCCGCTTGCTGACAAAGACTGACGATCGGATCGTACAACCCTGGAGCCATAGAACGCGGAAACAAAATGAACGGTTCGGCAGAGAGATCGCGCAATTCCACATTGGCGCGATCGGCCAAATGATGCGTTTCTGGCAGTGCCACGATCAGCGGTTCTCGAAAAACGATTTCAGAATTTATCCCATCTTCCTCAACCGGAGGGCGCACGAAGCCGATATCAATTTGCCCGAACCGCAGCCGCTGCAACTGTTCGTTTGTCGTCAGTTCGTGCAGTTCCAGCTTGACGGCGGGACAGCGAGTGCGAAACGCCTGCAAAATCGCTGGAACAACATTGTGTGCTGCGGAACTCACAAAGCCGATCGTCAATTGTCCGAGTTCGCCCCGACTGGTTTGTCGGCCGAGTTGAATTGCTCGATCGACTTGCAGCAGAATTTTTTGTGATTCCTCGAAAAAAACCTGTCCCGCAGCCGTTAACTGCACCGTCCGCTTGGTGCGGCGAAACAGTTGAAACCCCAACTCTGCCTCCAAATGCTGGATTTGTTGGCTCAGCGGAGGTTGGGCAATATGCAGTTTTTCGGCTGCGCGAGTGAAATTCAGTTCCTCTGCAACTGCAATGAAATAACGCAAATGCCGAAGTTCCATAAGTCCCCACAATTGATATTTTAAAAGTATCAGTGGTTAGTTAAACATATATTGGACATTAATGATGATATTTCATACAGTGATTAATAGGCGAAGTTGAGAATCAAAAAATGGCTAATTTGGATATCAAAATTAGAGAAGCAGAGCTGGCAGATTTGGAATTAATCGTGGGTTTTCTTTCGCAAAAAAGCGAGTTCGATGGATGTAAAAACCTGTTAGCAGCAACAGCAGATAAATTGCAGAAAACAATGTTTGGCCAGCCTCAGCTAGTGCGGGTTTTGTTTGCGGAAGTTGCGGGAACAGCGGTAGGATTTGCTCTTTTTTATTCCTCATATTCAAGTTTATTGACGCAGCCGTGTCTTTGGCTTGATGATTTATTTGTGCAAGCTCCTATGCGCGGTATGGGAGTCGGTACAGCGCTGTTAAAGTATTTGGCACAAATTGCTGAGTCCACAAATTGCGGGCGTATGGAATGGACTGTTAATACTGGCAATGCACCGGGAATTGCTTTTTATGAAAAGCAGGGAGCGCGCATTTTGGAAAATATTAGAGTTTGCCGTATTGATGGGGATGCAATTTGTCTGCTTGCTGGCCAATAATTTAATAACGCGCCCGCTTTCGTTGCCTTAGCGGGCGCGTTAGCCTAGGAAACGAAGAGAAGGAAAGAGAAGAGGAAACAAGAGATGTCACAAACTTATTGGAATACAAGTCTTTACGAACAACAGCACGCTTTTGTTTGGCAATACGGTGAATCGCTGTTGAAATTACTTGATCCTCAAGCTGGAGAACGTATTCTAGATTTGGGCTGCGGTACGGGACAGTTAACTGAAAAAATTGCTCAAAGCGGTGCTTCAGTGCAAGGTATTGATTCATCTTTGTCGATGATTTCCACGGCAAAAGTAAACTATCCTCACATCAACTTCGCAGCAGCAGATGCGAGGAATTTTCAAGTAGAATATCCGTTAGATGCTGTGTTTTCTAATGCGGTTTTGCACTGGATTAAACAGCCGGATGCTGTGATTAATTGTGTGGAAAAAGCGCTGAAGCCGGGAGGGCGTTTTGTGGCTGAGTTTGGCGGTAAGGGGAACGTGGGGGCGATCGTCCGGGCACTTTTGAGTGTTTTGTCAGAAATTGGCTACCAGGAGCCTGAAGCGCTTAATCCTTGGTATTTTCCGAGTATTGGCGAGTATGCTGTGCTTTTGGAAAAGCAGGGATTTGATGTCGGTTATGCGGTTTTGTTCGATCGCCCGACTCCCCTAGAAGGCGGCAGCGCGGGTATGGTAAATTGGATTGAAATGTTTGCTGGCGGGTTCTTGTCGGGGTTGTCTGATGGTGTGCGATCGCAGGTAATTAAGGCAGTTGAAGAACGTTTGCGATCGGCGCTTTACCGCGATGGTAATTGGATTGCAGATTATCGCCGAATTCGTGTTGTTGCTGTCAAAAATTCCTCACGGTAAATCATAGTGATTAGTGATTTCGATCGGATATTGAAAGCGCTACTACACCAACTTTCCCCCACTCCAAGCAGACTCAAAGAGTAAAGAATTTTACAGGACTTACGCTGCACAGTCAATTTTTACACTACCGATAGTAGTAAGGTGGGTATTTCGCACCCTACTACTAGCGTTTCTGCGTAACTTCTGTAAATATCAGGAGTTAATTTGTGGCTAACAAAATGATAAGTTTGTCAGCTCACCACTGATTGTCCTGAACTTAGAAACCCTGGACGGAAACAATCCTGCTTTGTAGCTCATTAGGCGTTACATCGTCTACAAAACCTAAAATCGCGTTAGAATTCCTGACTCTGATTAGAGTTCCTGAAGCAGAGCCGCTAAATTCCCTGGCTAGATCTGGAGGAATGAATTGTTGTAAAGCTGGCGCTCCCTCGAACCTATATGTTAATGTCACATTCTGTACCGGCTCCAACACTATATCATTCACAGTTAACCCACTCGCTAATCCAATGCGATCCACCTCAGGATCGAACAATTCGATCGCATCACTAGAATTGATATCTGTAGTGGCAGGATCTATTCCCAGAACGCATAAATTATTGCCAAACTGACAACTTAATACGTCTCTGCCCAAGCCGCCAACCAGAGTGTTATTCCCCTCTAGGCCGTCTAAAAGATCATTGCCTCTACCCCCAAATAAAATATCATCGCCAGCTTGTCCAATAAGGAAATCAGCATCTAGACCACCACTGAGGCAGTCATTTCCCTCAGCTCCAGACAGGAAATCTCTTCCTTTTCCCCCAAATACGGCACTGTTCTCTTAAGGCGTGAGTGCTAGGATATTTGTGCAGCATAGAGTACAAGCTTATGAAGTGTATCCATTG
>NZ_JAUBPO010000071.1:0-42950 GCF_036700785.1 Microcoleus sp. S28C3
CGATTCAAACTGCTCTGAGCGAATCCAACAATCAGGTTTTGATTCGCATTAAGGATAATGGAGTGGGGATGTCGAACTCAGTCCAGGAAAACATCTTTAACCACTTATTCACAACCAAGTCTGTGGGTCAAGGAACTGGATTAGGATTGTCTATAGCCCGCCAAATTGTGGTGGAAAAACATGGAGGTACGTTACTCGTGAATTCTTCCGTGGGGCAGGGTTCGGAGTTTCTGATTTCTATTCCGGGGTGAGCAGTTCGTAATAGCTATTTAGCGCAATTAGCGCCGCCTCGCAACTGCGAACCCAGTTATTAGAAGAAAGAGGGAACGGGACATGGGGAACGAGCAATCGGCTAGGGGTTCTCTTGCTAAGAATTAGCGACTTGGGACTAGGGAAAGAAAGAATATACTAATTCCCTTATCCTCCGCCCGCACCTTATTCGTGATTGAGACAGCGGTTTGCAACCGCCTGCTTTACAAACACTCTTCCCTTTTTTTTTGTTCCAAGTTTCGACTTAAAAGTTCCCTTGAGATTTTAAGCCTCTACCTTACCGAAATGAAGGCCGCTATCATGCTACTGAGATTGTGGAGTTGAATTTCATAATTTGAAAGTTGAATTTCCGACCTAAAAACTCTATCGCACTTTACGGCTGTTCGATAGGCAATTCTATGATAAACTCGGCTCCGTGGCCCAGTGCAGACACACAGCTCAGTTTGCCACCGTGTTCTTGAACAACTTTGTAGGAAATTGACAAGCCTAAACCGGTGCCTTTGCCGGCGGGTTTGGTGGTAAAAAAAGCCTCGAATAGCTGCTGGGAAACTTCTTCTGGCATACCGGGGCCGTTGTCAGAAATCCTAATTACAGCATGGGAGTTTTGGACTTCTGTCCTAATTTTAATTTTGCTGCGGTTAGCTTTGACTTCTGGAACTGAATCCCCTTCGTTGTATTCCTCGATCGCGTCGATCGCATTTCCGATCAAATTCATAAATACCTGATTGATTTTTCCCGCATAACACTCAACCAAAGGCAAATTTCCATAGTCCTTAATTACCGCAATTTCCGGATAGTTGCCTCTGGCTTTCAGGCGGCTTTGCAGGATCAGCAGCGTTCCTTCAATCCCTTCGTGCAGGTTAACTTTGCTCATTTGAGAATCATCTTTGCGGGAAAAATTCCTGAGAGATCGCACGATTTCCCGAATGCGATCGGCCCCAACCTGCATTGAAGACATCGCTTTCGGCAAATCTTCTAGCAGAAACTCTAGGTCGATATCCTGAATTTTACCTTTAATTGCTGCCGGCGGCTGCGGGCAGTGCTTCTGGTACATATCGATCAAATTCAGCAAATCTTCCGTGTAGTGGCCGACGTGGACGAGATTGCCGCAGACGCTGCTAACGGGATTGTTAATTTCGTGAGCGACACCAGCTACCATTTGACCGAGAGTAGACATTTTCTCAGTGTGAATCAATAGAGCTTGAGTTTGCTGCAATTCGTGCAAAGTATTTTCTAATTGAAGTTTTTGTTGGGTTAACTCTGTTTGCGATCGCAGCAAAGCTTCTTCACTGCGTTTCTGCTCGGAAATATCAGTAATTAACCCTTCCAAAGCTATCAATTCTCCCGAGTCGGAAAACACTCCCAAACCTTGCTCCCAAACCCATTTTAATTCGCCATTTTTAGAAGTAATTCGGTAATTTAGCTGATAGGGTCGATTTTCTTGCAAGGCAACTTGCACGGCATTCCACAAATTATCGCGATCGTCCGGGTGAGTCAATTCCGAGAGAGAAATTTGCCGAGTGCCGATAAATTCTTCAGGAGAATAGCCTGCTAACTGATAGCAACCTTCGCTGACAAACTCCATACTGCGATCGGCATCGTTGCGAAAACGGTAGGCCATCCCCGGCAAATTGCTCATCAGCGTCGCCAAGGCCCGCTGGCTTTCCCGTAGGGCTTCTTCGGCGTGTTTGCGATCGGTAATATCCGTCATCACCGCCAGCATACAGAGTTCGCCGTCCAAATTAATCAATTCCGCTGACAGCAAACACACCACCACCGATCCCGACTTCATCCGAAACTCGCATTCCTGATTGCGAACAACACCTTGTTCGTGCAAACTTTGTCTAAAATTAACTCGGTCTTGAGACCTTACCCAAATATTTAACCCCGGTACTGTATTCCAGATCGTTTCTTCTAAAGCATAACCAATCATCGACAGAAAACTATCATTAACTTCAATAAAACGACCCTCAGCAAAAGTAGTAATAATCATCGGATCTGGGCTCGATCTAAAAGCCTTAGAAAACTTTTCTTCCGATAAACTCAACTTTTTAATAGCCTCTTCCAACTGACTTGTCCGCTCTTTAACCCGGCATTCCAATACCTCATTAGCCTGCTTCAGGGCTTCCTCAGCCTGCACCCGATAAGTGATATCGCGCACCACGCCTTGCAGCCCTATTTTGCCACCGATATCCATAGAAGTTAGCAGCACTTCCGCCGGAAACTCAGAACCATCCAAACGGCAGTGCCGCCAGTCAAAACGGCAATTTCCCGATCGCAGAGCCGTATTAATTCGATCTTGAGAAAGACTCATAGAATCTTGCCCGTCCGGTTGCAGGGGCGGGCTGAACTCCGAAGGATGCTTGCCGCAAAACTCCGACTCAGTGCTGCATCCAAATAACTTTAAAGTAGCCGGATTGCAATCCAAAAAACCCTCTTCGTCTAGCAGCATTACCGCATCAGTCGTCGATTCGTACAAAGTGCGAAACTTTTTTTCCGACGCCTGCAAAGAAGCAATCAATTGCATCTTTTCCTCAGCCGCCCGCTTTTGCTCGGTAATATCCTGCATTACTTGAGAAAAGCCCTGCAACTTTCCGCTTTCATCGCGCAAAGGAGTAACAATAATATTCCCCCAAAATCGCGATCCGTCTTTGCGAAGCCGCCAGCCTTCATTTTCGTATCGACCTTCTGCCACTGCCCCGATTAATTTTTCTTGGGGCTTGCCGATTTCAAGATCTTCTTTCGTGAAAAAACACTCCGAGTTATTGCCGATTATTTCATTAGCTCTGTATCCCAAAATGCGTTCTGCACCCGAATTCCAGCTAGCTACATACCCCTCAGTATCTAACATAAATATAGCATAATCCTTAACGCCTTCAATTATTAAGCGCAGGCGTTCCTCGCTTTCTCGAAGTCCAGATTCTGCCTGCTTGCGCTGGGTGATATCTTCTACAAAACCTTCGTAGTATAGCAATTTACCTGCTTCATCGCAGACAGCCCGCGCATTTTCAGCGATCCAAATTATTGTTCCGTCTCGGCGATAAATCTGCGACTCAAAATCAGATACGATGCCCTGTTCTTGCAAAGCAGAAACAAACTGATCGCGCCGATCGGGATTGACGTAAAGCTGATCGCTGATATCAGTCAGACAACTCATCAATTCTGCTGCGGAATTATATCCGTAGATACGAGCCAAAGCTGGGTTAGCGCTGATGTAGCGACCGGATTCGGTTGTTTGAAAAATGCCCGACACAGCATTTTCAAACATACTATAATATTTTGCTTCCATTTGGTGCAGTGCCTCCGCGACATTCAGGCATTCTATCGCTTTATTTTCTAATTTTTGATTTCCCACTTGTGAATACCCTGCTCTTGGATGTGAGTTGAATATTTTTGGTCTACCGCCTGTTAAACTTGAGCCGTTAATGAGGCAGAAAGATGCTGTGGCACAGCCGGACACAAATGTGTTTATTCATCTGTCATACAGGGCTGTTAGTTGTTAGTTGTTGCAGATCGAAGTTTAGTTTATCCGGTCTGTCTTTCTTTGAGCCGTGACTGGCTGTCACAATCGGATCGCCAAATCGATCGGCCTGCGGTGCAGGTATCGGAAGAAAACCCGCTCGTTGAAATCTCCCTGAAATATATTAGCAGTTGAATACCCTGATATAAATTAGCGGCAAGGCTGTTGTTACAATAAAAATTAGGGACTTCTAGAACCGCAAAAGTCTATTTTTATGATTTGGGGGAGAGTGCGATCGACTCTTACCCAAGACAACTAACCTGCCTGTATGAGCTAAACGCTCCCTGTCCGTGCTGTCAGTCGATTTGAGATTTGAGATTTTAGATTAAAGAATTGACTCCACAGATGAATCTGGGGCTCCCTAATGTCTAAAATTTTTTGGTCTCCACAACTCCTGTCGGAAACTTTTATCGGTCTTTGGGTGCTCTGAGTTACTGTTAAGTATTCTTTCTGATAGATAATACAGCAGACTGCTGGCAGTTGTACGATCGGGGGTTTCTCTGTAAAGTTGGCACAACAATAGGGTAATTGTTGTATCAAAAAATTCATATTCGGCTGCTGCGGGGGGACAAATTCTGTTGCGCTGCTGGCATTTGGGCAAAAATCTGGGTGCAGGTGCGCAAAATTTGGTCGGCAAGTCTGGTAAAATCCCGATCGATTCTCGGTTTGGCCGAAAAGCTCGATCGGGCTAAATTTGACTAGAACTAATAAATGACAGATTCCCCTCTACTAGCAACGCCAGAGTTATCTCCTGCTTCAACCCACACGGCGGATTCTCCTCTGTGGCCGGCCCTGCTGGAACAACTGTTAGACAGACAATCTCTCTCACGCGCCCAAGCAGCCGACTTGATGCAGGGATGGCTAGCAGAAGCTATTCCCCCCGTCCTTTCAGGAGCAATTTTAGTGGCCTTCCAAGCCAAAGGCATCTCTGCCCAAGAATTGGCAGGAATGGCTCAGGTATTGCATTCTCAGTCGCTTGCAGGCGAATCCGAGAGCGTTTTCAATCCCAAATCCTCAATCTCCAATCTCCAATTAATTGATACTTGCGGCACTGGCGGCGACGGCGCTTCCACGTTTAACATTTCCACTGCTGTAGCTTTTGTGGCCGCCGCGGGCAAAGTTCGAGTTGCCAAACACGGAAATCGATCGGCATCGAGCAAAGTGGGCTCTGCTGACGTGTTGGAAGCACTCGGAGTCAACCTCAACGCCGATGGCGCGAAGGTAAGAGCTGCGGTAGACTCCGTGGGTATCACCTTTTTATTTGCGCCGGGGTGGCATCCAGCACTTAAGGCTGTAGCGTCGCTCAGGCGCACTTTGAAGGTGCGCACTGTTTTTAACCTTTTAGGGCCCCTTGTCAATCCTATGCGCCCTACAGGGCAGGTAATTGGGGTGTTCGATCCCAGTCTGGTATCAACTATTGCTCAAGCTTTGGGCGAGTTGGGGACTGAGTTAGCTGTAGTCGTTCACGGCAGAGAAAAATTGGACGAGGCGGGTTTGGGTGATGTGACTGATTTGGCGGTTTTGTCGGATGGCAAAGTCGAACTCACTACTTTAGATCCTGAAAAGGTAGGATTGACACCAAGTGCGATCGGCTCGTTAAAAGGCGGAAATGTTGAGGAAAACGCCGAGATTTTGCGCAACGTTTTGCAAGGCAAAGGTACGCGAGCACAAATGGATGTTGTAGCTTTGAATGCGTCTTTGGCTTTTCAGGTGGGAGGTGCAATTCCTATGGGTTCTCACGCAGCAGGAGTTTCTCTGGCTAAGGACATTTTATTGAGCGGCGAATCTTGGTTGAAGTTGCAGCAGTTGATTGAGTTTTTGAAATGAAGGAAGAAGGAAGTTCGGCAACGGATTTTGTAACGGATGTAACGGATGGAAGAAGGAAGAAGGAAGAAGGAATTTTTTGTTTTAACTAACCAACAAGAAAAATTATTGAATTTTCAATTTTTCTTTACTTCTTCCTTCTTCCTTCTTCCTTCTTCCTTCTTCCCTCTTTTTAAGAGCGCGGTCGAAATTCAATCACATCTTGCTTAATCGTTATGTCTTTATTACCAAAAAAATCGTGACCCAACAGTCCGATATCTAGGGATGGCGAGATGGCAACAACTACATTTTGAACTGCCAGGCCCCCAGCTTCAATAGAAGTCAGGCGACCGAGGGGAAAAGTAGCAACTCCGTTCGGAGTTTGTGCTTGCACTGTTCCCTGAAGAACAACGCCCAAGGCTTTAGCCATTGCTGGTGTAATTACTGTGCCACTAGCTCCAGAATCTACCATCATCTCGAACTTTTGTTTGCCGTTAAATGTGACTTCTATGACGGGGATATTAGCCTCTCGGCGTTTGATTTTTGCCTGAAATACTCCTGACTTGGCCGCCGCGGGCGAAGTAGCGGGATTCAATGCTTCGGGGAGAAAACCGCAAACTGATTGGCTGAGGTTGAGGGTTCGGCCTGAGGAGCTGCGCATGAAGCATCCCTCACTTTCTTGAGCCACTGCTCGCGAGGAGTTGGCAACAGTCCCTACTAAAATTGAACTGCTCAGAGAAATAACTGTTGTTAACACCAGTAACGGTTGGCGCAGGTTTTGAGCGTTCAGTAGATGCTTGTATAAGTTTGAGAGTAAAGGCAAGGGAGATTTGCTAGCCATAGTTTGATTAAACGGTGTAGCTCGATCGTAACAGCGACAACTGCCTTTTGGTATAGATTTGACTTTCCGCCCGCCCTCACAAGCTGCTGGTAGATAAATTGCTGGTCGAGTGGGAGATGGAGAGAGTAGAAGATGCCGGGGGTGAGGAGTGGGACAATTTGCACTTGTTGCAGCTTTTTGATTACCTGTTGCTTCTGCCTCCGGCATAAGTGCCTTGCTTTGCCGAACTCTTGCACAAATTAAAATAATATTTGTATCTTGCCGGCTAGCATCAAATCTCTGGCAGTGGTAAGAATTAAACCAAACGAAAGTAATTAAGGATGCCATGTCACTTTCAACTGCACAACCCGCTCTCCTAGTCCTGGCTGACGGTACTGCTTACCGCGGCTGGTCCTTTGGCGCTAACGCTACCGTCGTCGGGGAGGTAGTATTCAATACCGGAATGACGGGCTACCAAGAAGTCTTGACAGATCCCAGCTATTGTGGGCAAATTGTAACTTTTACTTATCCAGAATTGGGCAATACCGGGGTAAATCTCGAAGACGAAGAATCTTCGCGCCCGCAAATTCGGGGTGCGATCGCCCGGAACGTATGCAGCCGCCCCAGCAACTGGCGCTGTTCGCAATCTCTGCAAGACTACCTCAAACAGTACGATATCCCCGGAATTTACGGCATCGACACCCGCGCCCTCACTCGCAAAATTCGCACGGTGGGAGCGATCAACGGCGGCATTTCGACCGCGATTCTCGACCAGGCGGAGCTTTTGGAGCAAGTGCAAGATGCCCCCAGCATGGACGGGCTGAATCTGGTTCAGGAAGTCAGCACCCGCAAGGTTTACGAGTGGTCTGAAGCCACGGACTCGGTTTGGGAGTTCAGTCCTACAGTCAAACCTGCTAGCGGCGAAATGTGGACGGTGGTGGCGCTAGACTTTGGGATCAAGCGCAACATCCTGCGGCGTCTGGCGAGTTACGGGTGTCGGGTCATCGTTGTACCGGCTGACACGTCGCCAGAGGAAATCCTCAAATACAACCCGGACGGCATTTTTCTGTCCAACGGCCCCGGAGATCCGGCGGCGGTAACGGAAGGGATCGCGACTGCGAAAGCTTTGTTAAAGTCGGACAAACCGGTATTCGGCATCTGCATGGGACACCAGATTTTGGGACTTTCCTTGGGTGCAGAAACTTTTAAACTTAAGTTCGGCCACCGGGGATTGAATCATCCAGCGGGTTTAACTCAGCAAGTAGAAATTACTAGCCAAAATCATGGTTTTGCGATCGACCCCGATTCCCTAGTCCCGGAAGTAGAAATTACTCATCTCAATTTGAACGATCGCACCGTAGCCGGATTGAAGCACAAAACTCTGCCGCTGTTTTCAGTCCAGTACCACCCAGAAGCCAGTCCCGGCCCGCACGATGCTGACTATTTGTTCGATCGATTCGTGCAGTCAATGCGAGACAATCAGAAAGTAGCCAGCAGAAAGTAGTCCTTAGTCAGCAGTCATCAGTCAGCAGTCAGCAGTCCGCTAATGACTGCTGCCTCAAAAAAAAGCTAAAAACCGCTGACTAAAAAACTGTAGACAACAGACCAAAAAACTCCTATAATGAAGCCTCGACTTTAAGCCATATCTAGCTAGGAGGGTGTCATTCCTGAGTCATTGACCCTGACCGTTAGCCTCAGAGGCACTCGCGAAGTCAAGAATAACTATCAGTTATTTCGCTTGACTGGCCTGCTGGACGCTTTTTCTGAGGCAACTTTTCGGAAGGTACTGAGCAAATGTATTGACGAGGGCCCAAAACACGTAATTTTGGACTTGTCTCAGATAGACTTTGTGGATAGTTCAGGCTTGGGTGCGCTTGTGCAACTTGTCAAAAAAGCCCAAACCTTGGAGGGGACATTGCAAATTGTCTCAAATCCCCGCGTAACTCAGACTGTTAAACTGGTTCGCTTAGAGAAATTTTTGTCTTTGCAGCCTTCGGTTGATGAGGCGGTAAAAAACGTCAAGGATGCTTGACGCCAAAGTGGATTAAATTAGCTATCCGGTTCTCAGCGCTGGATAGCAAATTTTTATTTTTGTGCTGGTAAAGCAATACCGATTTTCCCAGAAGCTGCGACAAGTATTGCCGCTATTTCCCCCTATGCTTTGAACTCCGGTGGCAGGGCAGTAAAATATGTGTTGCAAAAACGCGGAAAAATGGTATAAGAAGTAGAGCATCCCGATGAGTGTAAAAAGCCTTTTTTAGGACTGCGAGCGTCGCGCAAAGCTTTGCCTGTATATCTCGCTTCGTGCTCTGAGAGCGAACACTCCTGTGAAAGCTATAATTGCTGAAGTGACGAAAGACGAAATAAGTCAGTGACTAGAAAAACCAAGCTGTGCGGAAGTTTTATTTAAAAAAGTATGTTGCCGATCGCAGATGACGGGCTCAAACTGAGTCTGACGGATATCAGTTTAAATCGAGTGCATCCTGCGAGGGCTACACCAGCAGAAATAGAAAGAATTTCGCCCGCAGCCTGGGCATATTTGGGGGATGCAGTATACGAACTCTACATTAGGAGTTTGTATTTAATGCCGCCCAGAAGATTGCAAGCTTATCATGAATTGGTGGTGGGGCAAGTACGAGCCGAAACTCAAGCGCGTCACTTGCGATCGATCTCTCCTTACTTGAACAGTATAGAATTAGCAGTTGTCAAGCGCGGCCGCAATGCCGCATCGGGCCGTTCTAAGCGAGCAGATCCAGAAATATACCAACAAGCCAGCAGCTTAGAAACCTTGATCGGATATTTGTACCTCACCGATCCCGAAAGATTGTCCGAACTTTTGGCACTTTTAGAACTTGAGAATGAAATGATTTAGCAGTTAAGAGTTGGGAATGAGGAGGGATTAATTAACAACCCTTGCACGGCGACAAACCTAAAACTGCAAAAATCTCGATCGTGCAAACAGGATTTATCAGCCATTAATTAGCAACTTTAGCACAGCAAAATCCTTGCTCCCTCCCCAGCCAATCTAAAATCTCACAGCCTCAAGATCGATCCGTCAATTCTTCAATTATTCAATCGATGCTTCCTCCCCAGCCCAACTAAAATCTCACAGCCCCAAACAAGATTGCTCCGTCAATTCTTCAATCGAAAATCAAAAATCGAAAATCAAAAATCGTTTTGACTGCCACAAAAAACCCATGAGAAAATTTACCAAACCAAGCTCCTCGCGCTCAAATTCCGATAGCAAGCCATTCAAAAGCGAAGGCCGCCGTCAGGACTCACAACCGTCCTCTCCCCGCTTTGAACGCAAGCCCCGTCCCGATACTCGCGGAGTAGATGCGCCTCAAAAGCGATCGACCTTCGCCCCCCAATCCCGAGAAATGCCCGTGCGAGCAATTTTCAAACGGAGAGCCAATTCCGACAGCCAACCGGAAATTCGCAGAAATAATCATTTCAAAGACAGAGACAGCAGCCCCCAAGAATCCCGGGGCAATTATTATCAAGACAGAGACAGAGACAGAGACAGCAGCCCGCAGCCGGTTCGCAACAATTTCCGAGACAGAGACAGCAGCCCGCAGCCAGTTCGCAACAATTTCCGAGACAGAGACAGCAGCCCGCAGCCGGTTCGCAACAATTTCCGAGACAGAGACAGCAGCCCGCAGGAATCCCGGGGCAATTATTACAAAGACAGAGATAGAGACAGCAGCCCGCAGGAATCCCGGGGCAATTATTACAAAGACAAAGACAGAGACAGAGACAGAGACAGCAGCCCGCAGGAATTCCGGGGCAACCATTTCAGAGACAGAGACAAAGACAGAGACACTCGCCCTGTTGACACTGCCTCAAATACAGTCGTGCAACCAGACGCAGACACAGACGACATGATTTACGGCCGCCATGCGGTGCAAGCAGCTTTAGAAACAAACCAAGTCCTCAACCGGATCTGGGTTGTCCCGCACCTGCGGTACGATCCCCGCTTTCACAGCTTGCTAACCGAAGCCAAGGCTAACGGCAGCATCATTGATGAAGTTGACGATTTGCGCCTCGACTACATCACGCGAAAAGCCAACCACCAAGGCGTAGCCGCTCAAGTATCAGCATACGAATACCTGGATTTGGGCGAACTGATCGCAAACGCTAAGTCTGCTTGCGAAGATCCAGTAATTGTGGTTGCAGAAGGACTCAACGACCCCCACAATCTAGGGGCGATCATTCGCACCGCAGAAGCATTGGGAGCTCAGGGCATGGTGATTCCGCAGCGGCGGGCTGTTGGGATTACCTCGGCAGTGAGAAAAGTGGCAGCAGGAGCATTGGAAAGCCTGCCAGTGGCGAGGGTTGTCAATCTTAACCGGGCGCTGGAAGAATTGAAAGAGGCTGGATTCTGGATTTATGGCACTGCCGCAGGCGTGGGTGACTCGGTAGAGACAATCAAGTTCTCTGGGCCCACTGTTTTAGTGGTGGGCGGTGAAGCTGACGGTTTGAGCCTTTTGATACAGCGCGGCTGTGACGGATTAGTTTCAATTCCTTTAAGGGGGAAGACTCCTAGCCTCAATGTCTCGGTAGCAACGGGGATGGCTTTATACGAAATTTACCGCCAGCGCGGGCCCAAAAAGTTTCACGTACACTGATCGTAAAGGTGCTTGAAAAAAAGAGCACAACAGAGTAGTTTATTGTGGGTGCCGCCCAGAATTGAGCGGCACCACACCTTGAACAAGTAAGGAGAGCCGATCGGCTTTCGTTACGGACAGGCGAAAGTACAAGGGGCTTTCCCTCTACGTTCAAACAGGAATTCAATACCAATCTATTTAGATATCAGCTTTAAATAGGTTTGGATAGGTTCTTGGTAGCAGTCAGCCACGTGTAAATAACGAAAGCCTAGGCGTGTTCGCAGCACCCTGAAAACACCGTCAAATACGTTAGAAAAGCACATGAAAGAATTCTTGATTAGCTTGCTCAATTTTTTCGGATTGGCTTGGTGGGTTGAAGTGAAAACTTCAGCGCCGCGGTGCATTTACTATTTTGGGCCGTTTTTGACGGCTCCAGAAGCGGAAGCTGCAAAAGCAGGATATGTAGAAGACATAGAAAATGAAGGGGCAGAAGGTCTTCGTGTTTCAATTCTTCGCTGCAAACCTGTTACTTTGACGGTTGCAGATGATTTGGGAAAGCTGACTGAGGGAGGGCTGTGGCCTGTTTTGAGCGGTCAGTAGAAGCACGGCAAATTTTGAGTTTTGAGTTGTAAATTAAAATCCGGTAACTGCGGAATTATACCTTGCTTGCGAGCGCTGATAGCGAGCGGGAAGCTCGCACTGCACTCGGAAATTTATGATTCGGAGGTAAACGGCAACGATATAAATTCAAAATTCTTGACTGTTGGGTGATTAATTGCTGCTGACAAACTCCAAACTTAAGACTAGCAATTACCAACTGCTTGGGGGAATTTCTCAATCCAACGATCGATGTCTGCGAGTACCCGATCGGGAATTTCCCAAGGGAACAAGTGGGCTGTATTTGGATAGCACTGCCACTGACAATTGTGAAGGTGGCGGGCTGTTTCTAAACTCGATGCCGAGGTGATGTGCCGATCGCCCTCTCCGGCCAACACCAAGCTCGGACATTGAATGTCGCCGAGGTGGATGAGTCGATCGTATCCAGCCCTCAGAGCGGTATTTAAAGCCTTGGTGGCCGTGTTGGAAGTTTTGAGGTAGGCGGGGGTACCTGCCTGTGCTAAGTAGCGGTAAGGGGTGGCTGTATGCTGCTGTATCAAGTAGCGAAAGAGCGATCGCCTGCCAAAAGTATCAATATTCCACTGCCAACCGGGTATCGCCCAATTGATAATTCCGGCTAAACCGGTGTAAAGGTTATCTTGCCAAGAGATGGGAGGGTGACTTCCGCGCGGTTTGGCTGCGGATGCAAGTAGAATCAAACCCGTGACTCGCTGGGGATATTTCATGGCTAATTCCAGGGCTAAAATCCCTCCCAAAGACCATCCGATCACCAAACACCGATCGACTCCCAATCGGTCTAAAAGAGCTTCTAAATCGAGGAGGTGGTCGGTCATTTCAAAGAAAGTTGAGGTGCGGCTGTTGCCATATCCGCGCAAGTCTGGTGCGATCGTCTGGAACCGCTTTGATAAGTGTTCTGTGAAGACGGACATACAATCGCCGGAACCTGGATGGCCGTGCAAGCAGAGAATGGGAAACCCTTTGCCTTTGACGGAAACACTGAGTTTTTGATGCGGCATTTTTTAACTATTTGGGCGGTGCGTTTTCCCCAGCTATAAATTTTATATTCCAGCCGTTAAAAGCTGGGGTTTCGGACAATGTAATCGGCAATTTTAGAAATAGACTGGCGCATTTGTAGATCGCTGCTGCGGCTGTCAATCACAGTCATCACATAGGCCTCGTCGTCAATACTCATGGCTAAAGTTGTGCCGAGCACCCAGGAATTTTGGCCTGTTTTTTCCCCCAACCACTGAGCTTTAGTTCCTTGCAAGGCGGCAAATCCCAGAGCGTGATCGTACTGGCGGTTGAGAGTTTCTATTAACAGTTTAGCACCGGGTGTTTCCCCGTTGTAAATTTGCACCATCATTTCGGTGAGTTCGTTAGCAGTCACGCGGTTGCGACCAGAACCGGGGTTGGTGGGCATAGTTTTTTCCCCCATTAATTTGAAGTTGACGCGGGTGACTTCGTAGCCGCGATTATCTAAGAATTGATTGATGTAATCCGAGCCCAAATAATCGATCAGTTGATTGGTGGCGATATTGCTGCTGCGATAGATCATTTCTTCTAACAGTAGCTGTAGCGGGTAATTGCGATTGGACGTAATCTTCGCCGATGAGTCTTCGGTGAAATTACCGCTACTGACGAATACTTCCTGGTTCAGACTAATTTTTTCTTTTTCGACTTTTTGCATCAGGGCGACAGCAATTGGCAATTTAATTAAGCTGGCCGGACTGACCGGAGGCACATCGCCCCGCAGGTGCACGCACTCTCTAGAAAGGTGGCAAATGCCGATCGAAGCTTGCCCAGACAAACCGCTTTCCCGGGCAACCGCAGCCAAAAAATCAGATTTTGCTTGCTGCACTTGAGAAGTTGCTACCGTTAAATTTTCCCGGTATTCTTGAGCTTTTGAGGCAGTGAGGGAAGCTAAAAATGAATTTTGAGGAACTTCCTGCAAGTTGTTGAGGGCCTGATGCCACAAAAATTGAGTTTGCTGCGAAGATTCGATCGACTGATTTTGCTCGCGTTTAGTTTCTACGGCTCGGTTGGCTAAACGGACTGCTTGCTGTAAGTTGTCATTAGCCCTCTGTTCTACTAATATTTGAGCTTCCACCGCCTGCAACTGCTGTAGGACTTGTTCTTGAGGATTTGTGGCGACGGGAACTAAGCGGGAGAGGAGGGTTGGTTCTGGGGAGGGAGAGGGGGGCTGTTCTAATTCGCTGACGAGCCGATCGCGAATTTTGTAGAGTTCGTCTAAGGAACGCGGGTTAGATGATTGAGAGAATGAAGTTGCGATGGTTAACATCTGAACCAGTCCGATGCCAGCTACTACTGCCAAAGTCTTGTTAGCGATCGACAAAAAAGGCCTGATCCCTCGCATATTTAACGTCCTCAACACAACCAAATTCAATATAAGCAGCTATTGTTACATCAGTCAAACGGTTTAAGATTTTAGATAGGAGAACAAATCTAAAATCTAAAATCTAAAATCTAAAATCTAAAATCTAAAATCGTTCGATCGCGCCACTGCGCTAAGATAACCAAAATAAAGGGAGCGATCGCACGAAGCTAATCAACCCCCTCTAAATATTGCGAACTATCTACTTTCTGCGCCGCCGTCGCCAGTCAGCACCCAACCGCTTGAGGTAATCCCAGCCGCGTTGGGGCCAGACATGATCGCTACCGATTTTTTCGGCAATCCAGCGAGCTACTTTGGGGCCTGTCCAGTCTCCGCCGTCGGGGGCAGATCCTTGCAGCGCTTGTCGCAGTTCTTCTTGCTGTTCAGGATTCAGCAAGGATTTCGCAGGAGGGGGCTGGCGGTCTCCGCTGCGGTTCCTGACAGAGTTAGGGCCTTCTCGGTTATAGCGCTGGACAATTTCTTTGGCGTAGTCGTAGTTGAGACCTACGACTTGGGCTGCTTGTTTGATAGTCCAATTTCGGGAAACTAAGAGCAGCAAGTGCCAGCGGCGCGACTCTGTGGTGTTTTGTGCCTGCCGGTAGCGAATTTTGAGTTCCTCTGCCGTCAGGTGGGATTCTAAGTGAGCTTTAGGTGGCATTCCTCCAACGGGGCATCGGGAACTTCTTACCATATATCTTTGGTTTTGGGGATAATTCCGGATGAAATTATTTTCCTGGGGATCGTTCGGGCAAATAAGTAGCTTTTTTTGCTGCTGATGCACGCAGATAGATGCAGGTGAGGAAGCACTGCTGTTTTTTTGCAGGTGCGCCTAACAAAAGACCTCGGCGTGGCGGTGAGCGTTCCGAGCTTTTTTGTGAACCCCACTTTTCCGATCGGCTTTTTGACCCGTGGCACAATGGGCGTGGATGCGAAAACCTCGATCTTTTCTGTAATTACGCTGCACCCATTAATTCAGTCGGATGACTGATAACTTTTCGTAATTTTTGGCTAAAGTAGTGCACTTCATTATCGGGGGATAATTCTTTTTGAAGTTGCAGCAACAAGCTAATATTTTGTTGCTCATAAGTCAATACGGTTCAGTTAAGCCCGCTCCTTGCTAGCCCCCCGAACCAAGGAGGCAACAAGAACTCGATCTTGCATCCCCCAACGATTGGGGGTATACGAGGGGGATCTCCGGGCGATAAACGTGTTGACCCAAGCATATTGGCTAATAAGTTTCTATTTCTTCTTCAGTTTTTTCAGGGCTATCAGGAGGGTAATCCAAGTTGAAATCCGCTTGATATCTAAATATGCTTTTAAACGATGGATTAATTGTATCTAGCGAAAGGGGTAAGAGTTCAGGAGCAATCTTGCCAATATTACCTGGTTATATTCCCCATAAAGGGTAGCAGCAACAATCGGGAAGGAATTTATTTTTTTTGATATTTTATACGCTAAATCATTGGTTGCGTCGAATATAACCTGGGTGAGAAATTTTAAAATTTGGAAAGGGCTAATTTGCTTTTATATTTTAGATTAAAGAATTCGGAATGGGTGATTTTCTAAGGATTTTAATCTTGCATACACAGTTGTGGAAGCAGAACCTAATTATGTAGACTGCGCATTGCGCGCCTTACCCTTATAATTGGCACGTCAAACCACTTTTTAGCTAAGTCAGAATAAAGTTGCATTCTTTGTTTTTTAAAACATTAGGTAAAAAGCTCTAGCGATATTTGTTGTCTGGTGCGATTTTGAGAATTTAATCTATTGTATGTAAAAGGGTCGATCGCGCGATCGAACAAAGCCACAAAAATAGCGGACTTTGCCGAATAGCTGTAAGTGCGTGCAATTGCCAGTTATATTAACTGTATTGTCTCAAAGTAGAAATGATAAAGGTACGAGCATGGCATCCATCCGCGAGTTGCACCGACAACTGGTCAATAAAGAACGCTCGGCTGTGGAAATTACTCAAGAAGCATTAGACCGAATTACCCAGCTAGAGCCGAAGTTGAAAAGCTTTCTGTGCGTGACAGCAGACAGCGCATTGGCGCAGGCCCACAAAGTGGATGCCCAAATCGCAGCCGGAGAGCAAATTGGCCTGTTGGCCGGCATCCCGATCGCCGTTAAAGACAATATGTGTACCGAGGGCGTTCCCACAACCTGCGCCTCTCGAATTTTGGAGAATTTTGTGCCTCCCTACGATGCAACCGTCGTCTCGAAACTCCAAGCAGCCGGTGCGGTGATTGTGGGTAAGGCGAATATGGACGAGTTTGCAATGGGGAGCTCGACAGAAACTTCTGCCTATCAAGTTACCGCGAATCCTTGGGACTTGGAGCGCGTGCCCGGAGGGTCTTCTGGCGGTTCTGCCGCAGCGGTAGCCGCCGAAGAATGTGTCGTGAGTTTGGGTTCGGATACAGGCGGCTCAATCCGCCAACCTGCTGCTTTTTGCGGTTTGGTGGGGCTGAAACCGACTTATGGATTGGTTTCTCGCTACGGTTTGGTCGCCTATGCTTCTTCTCTCGATCAAATCGGGCCCTTTGGCCGGACTGTTGAGGATGCGGCGATTTTGTTGGGGGCGATCGCGGGTTACGATCCGAGAGATTCCACGAGTCTTAATGTCCCAATTCCTGACTACGCCCAAGCTTTAAGACCCAGTTTGCGACCGAAGGGTCAGATTAGAATTGGTGTAATTAAAGAAACTTTTGGTGTCGGGTTGGACTCGGGGGTTAAAGACGCTGTTACTAAGGCGATCGAGCAATTTCAACAATTGGGCGCAGAAATTCAAGTCATTTCTTGTCCCCGGTTCCGCTACGGTTTGCCCACTTACTACATTATTGCTCCCTCGGAAGCTTCGGCAAATTTGGCGCGATATGATGGAGTCAAATACGGTTTTCGGTCTCCAGACTCCGATAATCTTTTGGATATGTATGCCAAAACTCGCTCTCAAGGGTTCGGTGCGGAAGTTAAACGCCGGATTGCGATCGGTACTTACGTGTTGTCTGCTGGATATTACGACGCCTATTATCTAAAAGCTCAAAAAGTTCGGACTTTGATTAAAGAAGACTTTGAAAAAGCTTTTTCTCAAGTTGATGTTTTAGTCTGTCCCACTGCTCCTACTACCGCATTTAAGGCAGGGGAAAAATTTAATGACCCCCTGAGTATGTATTTGTCAGATTTGATGACTATTCCGGTGAATCTTGCTGGTTTACCAGCTTTGAGTTTGCCCTGCGGATTTGATGATAAAGGACTGCCAGTGGGTATACAACTAATTGGTAATGTTTTGCAAGAATCTCGGCTGTTTCAAGTGGCTCACGCTTACGAACAGTCTACGAATTGGCACTTGCACCACCCTGAATTGCATTAATTTTTGAAATTCGGCGGAATGCGGCGGCGGAAGTTAGTAATCGATCTTGGCTAATTGTCTGAATTAATCATTTGCCATTAGCTTTTGAGCGATCTCTAATTTCCCGCGTGCTCTATCTATGAACAAGTTGCTAGTATTCCTTTTGTCTAAATCGCTAATAGCTTTTGGGATAGTTTTGGCCGTTGCTTATTCTGCTGCTTGTGTATTCCTATTTGTAGCACAAGGTAAGTTTATCTTTTTTCCCGCGCGCGCGATCGAAACTACGCCAGATGATTTTCAGTTGAAATATCAAGATGTCTGGCTGCGAATTTCAACTAAAACAGGCGCGGTGGAAAGCGTACACGGGTGGTGGATTCCTGCCTCGGAAAATCCCCCCAGCCCCCCCTTAGCAAGGGGTGGAGCCAGAAAGGGGGAATCGTTTCTGGCTGCGCCCCAAAGTGACAAACGGGTCATCGCTGCGGTTCCCGCCCTTAACAAGGGGGGGTTAGGGGGGGTAGTTTTGTACCTGCACGGCAATGCTTCAAATGTGGGATCAAATGTCGAACACGCTCATCGATTTCATCGATTAGGTTTGTCGGTATTTGTGATGGATTATCGCGGTTATGGAAAAAGCCAGGGCGATTTTCCGAGTGAATCTCAGGTTTATGAGGATGCTCAACTTGCTTGGGATTATTTGGTGAAACAGCGGGGGATTAACCCGAATCAAATTTATATCTACGGTCATTCTTTGGGAGGGGCGATCGCGATCGATCTAGCCGTGCGTCACCCGGAGGCGGCGGGGTTAATCGTAGAAGGCTCTTTTACTTCGACACGGGCGATGGTGAATTTCCAAAAAGGGCTGTTTTGGATGTTTCCGATCGATGTTTTGCTGACACAGCGGTTTGATTCTCTTTCAAAAGTTGATCGCCTGCAAATGCCTGTGCTGTTTATTCACGGGGCTGCTGACAATGTAGTTCCAGTGGAAATGAGCAAAAAACTGTTTGAGTCAGCACCTGAGCCCAAACAGCTTTACATAGTTCCTGATGGAGGTCACACTAATGTGGCACATATCGGGGGCGCAGAATATCTGCAAATAGTGAGCCAATTTTTAGGTTCTTCAAACTAGATAAAAACTGTTGGCGGTAACAGGTTCAGTTGAATATCTGTACCGCCTGCTCGCACTTCTTTCTAACACTACATATCTGAAATAGAGCATTTATCGCGATGATAATGCTTAGTAGAACCTTAATACATTAAGCCACCAGTCATTCAAGGCATAGCAGTAATTACAGTAATTGTTCGTGCTTATCGCTTGTTCTTTCTTAACTTCGCAGCCTCGCCGAGATATTTTTTGGTTTGGCATCCGGGCACCGCAAAGATTGGCATCTGTGAGATTAGCTTTGTTCAATCTCGCATCCCTCAAGTCGGCAGATCTCAGGTCTGCACCGCTGAGATTTGCACCGCTTAAATCGGCTTCTTTGAGGTCTGCACCGGTGAGATTTGCACCGCTTAAATCGGCATTTCTCAGATCGGTTCGACTGAGTTTGGCGGCGCTCAAATTACTGCATTTTAAGTTAGCCAACTGGAGGGATGCGTCTCGAAGAAAACTCTCGCTGAGGTTGGCATTTTCTAAGTTGGCTCCCCTGATGTCGGCCCTGCTCATGTCGGCTTTGCTGAGGTCGGCGTCGGCCAAAAAGGCGTTTCTCATGTTGGCGTTGTTTAAATTAGCTTCCATTAAGTCAGCCGCAGTCAAGTCGGCATCAACTAAGTCGGCCCTGCTGAGAGTGGCGCGGCTCAAGGAAGCGCCAAACAAATCTGCACGGCTCAAGGAAGCGCCAAATAAGTCGCATCCGGGACATCCTCTTGTTTCTAGCAGCCGCTTGACTAGAGACAGATTTTGAGATTGTAAGGGAAGTGCGGCGCAAAATGGGAGTAGCAGTATTGCTGCAGCGAGAATTTTCAGGTTGATTTTGGTCATAGTTTGGGTAAGTCCTGTAACTGCCTTTCATCACCGATTTGTCTGCTGGACTTACGTGCGGGGCACTAAAAACTCAGTTTCCTCGTTAATTCCTCGCTGTCAAACCCAATATTCTTAGCAGAAACCGGGTTTTTTGCGCAAGTCCTAATAGAGTGAATTGACGCGGCTCGACGGTGTAAGGTTCGATCGCGCTCGCGCTTACGGATATTACCTACGCCTTGGGGATGAGATCGCGCACTTCCAGGCTCCCTTGCAGCTTCCCACGGCAGGAAGCCGGCGCTGAATGGCAGGGATTCTGGAGCTTGCGACGGCTGCAGCAAGTGGCTGGCTCCGACAGCGGATAAGTATTTGTACTCGATGCAGTTGGATTGTGCTGGGTAGGGCGATCGTTCTCCGTACAGGCGATCGGTAAATAAGCCAATTGGCTTAGACTTTTAAGACTTATTGCTGATGCGTTGCCTTTTGTAAAAAAGATAGCATTCTGGTGTGACCCCCGAAATAATACCGAGCCAAGAAGTATCAAAAAAATACCGCGTGTCTCGGCGGGTGATAAAATTGGGTACAGCTAACACTTTCAGACGAGGAAAATAGATGTCGAACAGCATAGATCAACTTGCAGAAGGCGGCAGGGGGATCAAACTCATGTGGCAGGTTGCAGACGAGCTAAGTTACACCCGGACTCTCGACGGTCGAAATTGTTTGTCCCTGAGCAAAAGTTACGAAGTAGAAGCTCGCAATCGATCGCAAAATATAAAAAATTCTAGCATTTTAGATGAGTTAATGAATTGCTTAAATACCTGGGATTGGCAGAATGAAATACAGCAGGAACAAGAACTGGATGACAGTTGTGTTCAACACATTAGCCTGCAAGTCAACACAGATGTGAATGCTTTAACTCTAGTTTTGGAGTGGTTTGAGCAGTTGAAAGATTTATCGATACCTAATGAGGTTTGGTGGAAGTTTCAGTTAGCTTTGGCTGAAGGTTTCACTAATGCAGTTCGCCACGCTCACAAAAATCTGCCAGTTGAAACTCCTGTTAAACTGGAAATTATGGTGTTTAAGGGACGGTTGGAACTCAAAATTTTAGATTGTGGCCCGTATTTTGATTTTGATGCTAAGCTGAAGGAAACTATCGCAGCAGATAGAAAACGCTGCTTGGATTTAGAGGTTTTGAACCATCCTTGCTTAATGCCTAGCAGACCGAAAACTTGGGAACTGTCTCAGTTTATAATTGCTCGATAGCTTTGGAGTGAGGGACAATTAACAGACTGGCACGGTTGAAAAAGTGTTATGCTAAAAACGGTGTGAGGGGACGAGTGCCGGGTTTTGTCTCCCTGTGCGTGAGGGGTTTTGAATACTTCCGACCTGCTGCGCCTTTGCTTAAAAGCTATGGGCTTGGGTGATTCTCTAGCGGTTCGAGAGCAACCGGTGCCTCTGTCGAATTAAACATTAAAAACTCAAAATTAAAAGTTCAAAATTATTCACACTAATTTGGGATTTTTTAATTTATCATAGTATCTGGTTGCTCACCAATTACTAATGATTTCCAAAGAAACTTTATTTGTTCTGTCTCTATTTCCCTACTTGGGATTTCTCTGGTTTTTGACTCGATCGGGAAAAACACCCCGTTTAGCTCTGATGGGATTTTACGGCACTCTCGTTTTTGTGGCTGTGACTATTCCCGCCGCAATTTACGCAAAAGTTGCCTACAACGAGTCGCTAGCAAATGTCGATTGGCTGCACGGTTCTGCGGAATTATTCTTAACAATTGCCAATATTTTAGTAGTTTTAGGCTTTAGGGAAGCGGTGATTAAAGCCAAAGCATCCTCACAGAATGGCGGCGGGGAGCAAGAGTGTCTTCTAGATGGGGGAGAATAGCCGGGATCATCTCAGCTTTGTATTTGCTCTCGGCAGAAATGCTCCCGAATAGCCGCAGTTAACAGTTAACTGTTGACATACCAGTTGGTGCTCCGCCAACCTGCAAAATTTTAGGAAAGCATTAGAATATATGGAAACTCACATCAAGCACTTCTAGTGTCATCGCCTTGGTTTCTTGGCACTGGCTCAACCTGAGAGCTGAGATTTTGGGTTTAGAAAGCCAGTTTCTCAGGTATTATCGAGAATGGTGCTCTGGGCGTGAGTGGAAACAGACTACCATGTTGCTAAGTTTAGCTGTGGTGGGAATCTCCAGGCCGGAAAAAAGATGAGCTATTGCCTCAATCCCCATTGCCAAAAGCCGCAGAATGCCGACTCAAGCAATTTTTGTCTGGCGTGCGGCTCTAAATTGCTACTGAAAGAGCGTTACCGCGCCATTCAACCTATCGGTGAAGGAACATTTGGCAGAACTTTTTTAGCTGTCGATGAAGATAGGTTGAAAACTCGCTGCGCCATCAAACAATTTTTCCCCCAAGTTCAAGAGAAGGAAGAATTAGAAAAGGCAACTGCACTGTTCAAACAAGAAGCTCACCGGTTGCACGAACTCGGAGAGCACCCGCAGATTCCAAGTTTGCTGGCTTCTTTTGAACAAGCCAAACGTCTGTATCTTGTGGAAGAGTTAATCGAGGGAAATAATTTGTTTCAGGAGTTGCAGCAGCGGGGTGCTTTTAGCGAGGAACAGATTTGGGAATTGTTGATCAATTTGTTGCCTGTTTTGCAATTTGTTCACGAGCAGCAGGTGATTCATCGGGATATTAAGCCGGAAAATATTGTGCGAAGAACTCCCCAAACCTTGTGGGCTGCGGCAGGATATGGCAGCTCGACTCCTGGTAAAGGAAAAGGAGGGGCAAATTTACCTCAATCTTCTGCTGGTATAGAAGGGATAATTGTTGCTGAATCTCCTGCTGTACAGGGGAAGGCGAGGGGGGGTCAGTTTGTGCTAGTAGATTTTGGAGTTGCTAAGCACATTACCGGCATTTCTGAGGCGAAAACAGGGACGATAACTGGAACTGCTGGCTATGCGCCGATCGAACAAATTCGCAGCGGCAAAGCGTATCCGGCGAGCGACCTTTACAGTTTGGGCGTTACCTGCATTCACCTGCTAACTGGGGCGGTACTGAATGATTTGTTCGATGCTTTGGAATGCAAATGGATTTGGCGATCGCACTTGGCGCAAAAAGGCATAAAAGTCAGCCAAAAATTAGCAACTATTTTGAATAAATTGCTCAAAGATTCGGTAAAAGATCGATATCAGTCCGCTGGTGAAGTGCTGCAAGACTTGGTAAAATTTGGGCAATATCCCCGCTCTCAAATTTCTTATAATTATCGAACCAAAATAGCTATAAATTCGCCCTTAACTAACTCGCAGCCAAATACAGCAACCGCCGTATCGGCCGCGCCGGCCCAAAATATTCATGTTGCGCCATCCGCTAGCAATCCGAAATTATTGTCTAATAACTGGCGGTGCGCGCACATTCTCCACGGTCATTCAGACTCGGTTAATGCTGTTGTTATTAATCCTCAAGGCAATATTCTCGCGAGCGCCAGCGACGATAAAACAATTAAGCTGTGGGACCTGCAAACAGGTGAATTCATCCATACTTTTTTCGGCCATTCCGCTAGGGTTGATGCTGTGGCAATCAGCCCAGATGGGAGAATGATGGTTAGCGGCAGTTTTGACAGAAAAGTCATTGAGTGGAAGCTGGATAAAAAGGCGATGATTCGCGAATTTTACAGCGATTTTGGTTCGCCGTACAGTCATCGCTACGGCTCCGTGTACTCGGTGGCTTTTAGTTGCGACTCTGGAGCGATTGCGAGTGCTAGCGGCGACCAGAGTATTAAATTGTGGAACCAGCGCAACGGAGCATTGGTTCAAAAACTGTCGGGACATTCTGACAAGGTTTTATCTGTTAGTTTTCGCCCTCAAAGTATGATGCTTGCCAGCGGTAGTGCTGACAAAACTATCAAGATGTGGCTTGTAGGTATTGGAGAGAGTGTACGGACTTTTGTCGGTCATTCCGATTGGGTTTATGCGATCGCATTTAGTCAAGATGGAAAGACGATTGTCAGTGGAAGTGCCGACGCTACTGTTAAATTGTGGAATGCCGATACAGGGGAATTGATTAATACTTTGAGGGGGCATTCTGATGCGGTGATTTCGGTGGCGATTAGTCCCGATCGCGAAACTATGGCTAGCGGCAGTCGAGACGGTACGGTTAAACTCTGGAACCTGGAAACAGGAGAATGTTTGTGCAGTCTGGCTGGGTTCAATCCGGTGGCTTTTAGTCCTGACGGTCAAACTTTAGTCACCGGTGGCGATGGCGGCGAAGTGTTAGTTTGGCGGGCGTCTGTTTAATTGGGCGAGATATTTGAGATACTTGTGAAGGCGATCGGCGTCAGTGTCAAGTAAACAACTGGCCCAAGAGTGTACATTAAGTTGCGATCGCATTTCTCGAAACACCGCAGCATCCCCGCGATTGTCTAGAGGAAAAACCCAAGCATCAAATCCAGCCGACTTGAGACGGCTAACAGTTCCCTCGCCATCTTGCACCCACAATTGAGGGCTAATGCGAAGAGGTTGACAGGAATATTCACCGACAACAATTCCCCCCAAAGAAACGCTAGCACCTTCTCCACGATTGGAAAGTTCTTGCAAAATAGCTTTGAGAGAATTGAGTTTTTTCCCGTCTTGTACTTGCTGCGGTGTCAGCTTGACAATCACCATTTCTAAAACTTCCACAGGTTTTGTCGATCGTACAATGTTGACTGGTTCCGCCGGCCAAGGGTTGTTTATTTCCGGTTCCGCCCTCTCGATTTCCTCTGCAACCTGTACTGTTTCAACCGGCTTTGCAGTGTCTACAATTATCTGAATTTCCTCGCCATCTTTCTCAATTTTTCCACTAATCTGTAAGATAGCATTCTCTACAATGTAAGGCTTCACTTGTTCGTAAGCCTTGGGGAACACAACAGCTTTTATTTGATGTGTCAAATCTTCTAATTGCAAAATTGCCATCGCCTCGCCTTTTTTTGTTACTACAAGTTTAATAGCGCTGAGCATGACAATAACTGATACTTTCCCCTTTTTATCTGCTAACTGTTCTAGAGTCACAACATCGGGGTCTTGGTTTACTTGAATCAGAAACTTTAGGGGATGTTCTGATACATAAAAACCGAGCAATTCTTTTTCTAAGCGCAATTTCTCCTGTTTGTCAAAATCTTTGACCAATTTAGATTTGGGCGCAGACTCATAGGTATTGACCGACTTGCCAAAGCTATTCGTACCTAACAAGTCAAAGAGATTACCTTGCCCGCTTTCTCGATCTCTTTTGCGGTCCTGCGCCCATTTCATTACCCCTTCCAAGTCGTTTACTAATTGATGACGGTTGGGGTCAATTTTGTCAAAAGCTCCGCATTGAATTAAAGCTTCTAGAGCGCGGCGGTTCACAGAATGGAGATTTACGCGATCGCACAAATCCGGCAGCGATTTAAACTTACCCCCTTCCTGCCGCGCCGCCAAAATATTTTCAATTGCCGCTTCTCCCACATTTTTAACCGCCGAAACCCCAAACAAAATTTTATCTTTTGCACCTCCAGTCATCTGTTTAGGCAGCGGTGTAAAAGTAAGTTGAGAGCTATTAACATCTGGCGGCTCAACCTCAATACCCAGCTTGAGACAATTGGCAATATATTTCTGTACTTTATCCTGATCGCCCCTGTTAGCAGTCAGCAGTGCAGCCATGTATTCTACAGGATAATTCGCCTTTAAATAGGCAGTTTGATACGTGATATAGGCATAGGCCATTGAATGGGATTTATTAAAGCAATATTCGGCGAATTGCAGCATCTGCGCGAACAGTTTATCAGCTATTCTTTGGCTAACTCCATTCTTAGTAGCCCCGTCGATAAACGTTTCTTTTTGCTTCTGCATTTCATCAGCTTTCTTCTTGCCCATTGCGCGCCGCAGCAAGTCAGCTTGACCCAAAGAATAGCCCGCTAAATCTTGAGCCATCCGCATAATTTGCTCTTGAAAGCAAAGCGTTCCGTAAGTCTCTTTTAAAATCGGCTCTAATAGCGGATGATCGTACTCAACTGCTTTACCGTGCTTGCAGTCAATAAACTGAGGAATCAAACCTGCATCCAGCGGGCCGGGTCGGTAAAGTGCCAAAATAGAAGAAATATCATCCAGACAAGAAGGTTTGATTTTTTTTACTACATCCAGCATTCCGGAAGATTCCAACTGAAAAATACCTTCTAAATCTCCTTTTTCTAAAAGTTTATAAGTTTTGGCTACATCAGCGGGCAACTTTTTGATTCTAGTAAATGTCTCTTGAGCTTTGCGTTCCATCTCAGAAGGCAGGGCTTCGGCATCGATGGTTATATCTTGGGTTTGCTTAACATATTCAACAGTTTTCTGGAGCGTTGTTAAATTTTTCAATCCCAAAAAGTCCATTTTCAGCAGCCCCAAAAATTCCAAATCTTCCATGAAATATTGGGTAATCACAGCACCCTCATTATTCTTTTGCAGCGGTACAAGTTCATCCAACGGCTCTGAAGAAATTACCACACCTGCCGCGTGAACCCCATAGGTTTTGTTGGTTCCTTCAATACGAATTGCCATGTCAATCCACTGACGAACGGGGACTTCAGTACCAGTTTCTGCATTTATGCAAATTGTATTTTCATAGTTGTCTTTAAATTCCTGTGCAGGTGTGTCATCGGAAATCATCACTTTAAGTTTTTCCGGTTTTCCCCTAGACACGGGAATTAGTTTGGCCATTTCGTCGGCTTTTTTATAGGGAATACCTAACACCCTCCCAACATCTTTCAAGACCGCTTTTGATGTCATTCTGTTGAAAGTAATAATTTGCGCTACGCGCTCGCTACCATATTTTTCAGTAACGTATTTAATCATGTCGTCCCGCCTTTCTATGCAGAAATCGCTATCAATATCTGGCATGGATTTGCGTTCGGGATTGAGAAATCGCTCGAATAGTAGTCCGTGGTGTACTGGGTCTATATTGGTGATTTTGAGGACGTATGCAACTAGAGAACCTGCGGCAGAACCGCGTCCTGGCCCTACGGGAATATCGTTATCTCTAGCATATTTTATGTAGTCCCAAACTACTAAAAAGTATTCCGAAAAGCCCATCTGCTGAAGCATTTTCAGTTCGTATTCTAGTCTTTGTTTGTAGACTGGAGGAATTTCAGTTCTGGTGCGGGCTTTGAGGCGTTCTAACAGTCCCAGCCAGGATATTTCTTCTACATAAGTATCGGCTGTATGTTCTGGGGGAATTGGAATTGTGGGAATCCGAGCTTCTCCTGTCAGCTCGTATCTCGATACTTTATTTGCGACTTCTAGGGTATTTTCGATCGCCTCTTTGATTGTTTCATCATCCAAATGGTCTCGAAACAGTTGCGCCATCTCCTCTGCGGACTTAAGGTATTCAGTACCGCTGTAGCGCATCCGCTTGTCTTCTTCAATCAGTTTGTTGGTGTTAATGCACAGCAAAGCATCGTGTGCTTCTACGTCGTTGCAGGAAATATAGTGAGAATCATTGGTGGCAATTATTTTAATGTTGAGTTCGCGGGCAATTTTGACGATTTCAACATTAACAATCCGGTCTTCCGGGGAACCGTGGTCTTGAATTTCTATATAATAATCTTCCCCAAATACTTCTTTATACCATGTGGCTACTTCACGGGCAGCATCTAGCTTGTTTTGGAGAATCATTTGGGGAACTTCGCCGCCCAAACAAGCACTGGTGACAATTAAACCTTCGGAGTATTGTTTTAGCAGTTCTTTGTTGATGCAAGGTCGAGCAAAAATACCTCTTTCAGGCATTCCCTTTAAATGGGAAATTGTGGTTAGTTTGACGAGGTTTCTATAACCTTGGGTATTTTTAGCTAAAACAACTTGATGGTATTTTCTTCTACCTCGAACTTTGACTTCTATGTCGCCGTTGACGACATACATTTCATTGCCAATAATCGGCTTGATATTTTTATTTCGGCAAACTTTGATTAGCTCGATCGCCCCGTACATCACCCCGTGGTCTGTAAGGGCGATCGCGGGCATCCCCAATTCCACCGCCCGTTCTGCGAGCTGCTGTAGCTGAGACGCCCCGTCCAGCAGGCTATAATCGCTGTGAATGTGCAAACCAACGAAGGACATAGCGATTTTAGATTTTAGATTTTAGATTTTAGATTCTACACCATTGGCGTGTCAAAGCGTCAAATAAAAAACAAAGCTTTATATCACTTTTGAGCAGGTTTAGGTTGGAGGTCTGATGTAGCAGCGCATCAGTTCGCCTCCGCCGTATTTGTTAACAATTATCAATTGTTGAATTACGAGTTCAAAGTTATGCGTTAAAATATTGAGTGCTAGAGCTAAGCATTTGCTATGATTTTTTAAGTGCAAAACAAGGTAATTAAATGCTGCACAATTATCAACTAGCTCTCGAAGAAATTCCATCACTGGCTCAAACTATTGGGGAGCAGTTTAGCAGTTTGCCTCAAGTTGTAGCCATCGTTTTAGCAGGTTCTAGAACAACTATAGTTACGGATGAGCCGTCGGATTTTGATTTTTACGTATATGTTGAAGAGGAAATTCCTGTTGATATACGGGAGACGATAGCTAGACACTTTTCCGATCGCATCGCAATCAACAATCAATTTTGGGAACCTGGGGACGAGTGGATAGATATTAACACTGGATACGGTATAGATATTATGTACCGCCAGCCTGAATGGATCGAAGAAGAACTCGATCGCGTCCTTGTCAAACATCAAGCATCAGTAGGTTATTCAACCTGTTTTTGGTGGAACGTTCTCACCTCAGTATCATTGTATGACAGAGACGGTTGGTTTCAGCAATTGCAAGCAAATGTGGATCGACCTTATCCCGAACAACTCCGTCAAGCGATAATTTCCAAAAATTATCCGATTTTGCGCCACCTGATTTTTTCATTTCGCCACCAGTTAGAATCCGCTGTTTTGCGCCGCGATTCAGTAAGTATTATCCATCGAACAGCCGCTTTTTTAGGCAGTTATTTTGATATTGTTTTTGCTATTAATTCTCTCCCTCATCCGGGCGAAAAACGTCTGGTAGAAAGGGCAACAGCTTTGTGTTCAAAATTGCCGGAAGATTTGGAAAGCCAAATTCACAGTCTAACTAATTCTATTTCCTTACCTGCGGGCGATCGCCAAATTTTATATTGTCTTGATGGACTGGTTGACAGTCTCGATCGATTGTTGATTGAGGCAGGTTTAATTGCTACTAATTCTCTCCCTAACTAGGTAAGTGCAAAAAAATCCCTCTCCTAGGGTTAGCACTGTGCACCTCCCTAAATAGCGATCGAACTTTTACAAATTTGCTTGTTTCAAATAACCTTCCAAATCTTTAATCCGTTCTTGCGTCACTCTGGCCCTGCAATAACCGTAGGTAGAAGCAGCCAAACTACCGCCTTCAAACTGTCCTTTTGCATAATCACAATTTTCATCTCGAAATTTGATCCAAGTACGCTGTGCCACAGTCAATCTCTGCTTTTGTCTACTGCTGATTTTTGCTTGCAGTTGCTGATAGACTTGATTGAGCTTTTTGTCGGCAACCTCAAACTCTTGACTGGAACAGACATTCATCTCTAGCGTGGTTTGAGGATTTTTGCAGTTAGGCTGTTGGGCGACTTGTACAGGGATGTTGCTGGCTTTGCTGGGAAGCAAAAATCCGGCTGTCAACAAAAGCAAAATCGCCGCAAATTTTACCCAAGTAGTGCTATTTTTCACTTAGTTTCTCCCTTTTTTAATCTTTAATTTTCTCTGCTGGCTGCGCCGATCGCCAAATCCACCAAGCCGCCGCCCATAGAGTAAAATTGCCAATGAGAGTCATCGCCGCTTGCAGGGTAACGATCCATTCTAGGGCGGGAGAGTTGTCAAAATAGTGCCATGTACAGGCACACATAGCGCTGACAAGAGCGGGCAGCATTCCGGCGGAAAGGGCCCACCAAGCTCGGTTTTGAGTGACTTCGCCGTAAGTCCAAATTAACCAGATGGCGGCAATCCACTCGACGACGCTAGAGATGTGAATAATCCAGGTGGGAATTGACAAAGCGTGCATTTTTTGTATCGTGAACGAAGATGAAAGATTTATCGATCGGGACTTACGCAACTGTCATATAAAGTATGATGAGTCAGTCGATTTTAGATTTTAGATTTTAGATTTTAGATTTACTCCACAGATGAATCTTGGAGCTTGAGCTTTGGTCTAAAATTTTAGGAGCATCCACGACTTAAGTCGGGGCTTGTACCTGTTTTTGGGCTGGTCATACAATTTTAGATTAGCGAGTTGAGATTTTATTAGATTTGCGATTTGAGCTGACTGATGACGTAAAGCCTTGAAGCTTGCTGACAGTAGCATTTTTTTGGTAGTAGAATCAAATCTCAAATATCAAAAAAATCTAAAATCTAAAATCTAAAATAGTTAGATTCCCCATCACAAACAAAGAAAAGAGTAGAAATGCGAGCAATTTTGTGCGGCTATTACGGTAAAGGCAACGGCGGCGACGAGGCGCTGTTGGCATCGCTACTGCAAATGTTACCAGATGGCGTGACGCCGATCGTCCTGTCTGGCAATCCTGTCGAGACAAATCAGCGTTACGGGGTAGCTGCGCGCGATCGCATGAATGCGTTCCAAGTTCTCGAAGCACTCCGCACCTCCGACGCGCTAATTTGGGGCGGCGGTAGTTTAATCCAAGACGCTACTAGCATTGCGAGCCCTTTCTATTATGGCGGTTTGATGGGAATAGCGCAGCGGATGGGGTTGAAAACTGTTGCCTGGGCTCAGGGAATTGGCCCTTTAAAGCACGAAATCACTCGCAAGTTATCTCAGCGGTGTTTTGCTGGATGCACCGCCGTCAGCGTGCGGGATAAAGGTTCAGCTACTTTACTTGCAGATTGGAAAATTCCTTTTACTTTAGCGCCCGATCCGGTGTGGGCTTTGGAGAATTCCCCTGTGTCGGGTTTGTGGGATTTACCGGCGCCCAGAGTTGCTGTTTGTTTGCGTTCTCACTCTACACTAACTCTCGCGCGTTTGTCAATCTTAACTCAAGCTTTAGTTGACTTTCAAAAAGCAACTCGCACCTTAATTTTGCTGCTGCCTTTTCAAGCGTCTCACGACTTAGAAATTGCCCAACATTTGCACGAAGCCCTGCCCAAAAGGAGTCGCATCCTCAGTTTAGACGACCCCAGAAAATTGAAAGGAGTATTCCGGGGTGTCGAAATGGCGATCGGGATGCGCTACCACAGTTTAATTATGGCCGCATCCGAAGAATGCCGCTGTTTTGCCCTCAGCTACGACCCCAAAGTCAGTCAATTGATGGACGAGTTAGAAATGCCGGGATACTTATTATCAGAATTGCCAGAAGATCCTTATTTAATCAGCAAAACCTGGATCGAACACTATGCCAACGGCGACGCCTTATCGCCAGACAGGATAAAATTTATAGTAGGGCGATCGCTCTTTCACCAGCAAGTATTGCAAACCGCACTCCAGCAGTCTCAGTAATAGCAGTCTCAATAAGAGGTAAAATACCGTGACAGCCACTACAGCCGACTTAAAAATTACCTGGGAAAAATTGCCAGACGGCTTCATTTTAGACGAGGAACCTGTGGAAAATATCGACCAACCCTTGCTCGCTGCCGCCTTGCGGGAAATCTTAGAAATCGCAGGGCTAATTGTAACAGGAATATTAGTTGCCCCAAACATGGGAATTTGTGCGACAGTAGACAGCAAGCTAGTAATCAAAGGTCCAGATTGGTTTTATGCCCGCAACGTCCAGCCGCTTTCCCGTCAAGAAATTCGTCGCAGTTACACTCCCAACTTAGAAGGAGAAGTCCCGGCGATTGTCATGGAATTTTTGTCCGCTACTGCCAACGATGAATATTCAATAAAACCCACGTATCCGCCGGGAAAATGGTTTTTTTACGAGCAAGTATTGCGAGTGCCAATCTATGCACTTTTTGAACCTGCCGCCGGAGTTATCGAAGTCTATCAGTTGAATTCATCAGGACGATATCAAGTACAGCAGCCGGATTCAAACAATCGTTATTGGATTGAAGGAGTTGGGTTATTTTTGGGTGTTTGGCAGGGAACAAAAGCTGAAAGAACCGGATATTGGTTGCGGTGGTGGGATGAGAGCGGAGAGATGTTATTGTGGGGAGCTGAAATGGTAGAAAGGGAACGGCAACAAAGGGATATCGCTCAACAGCAAGCCGAACAAGAACGAGAACGATCGGAAAGATTAGCCGCGCAGTTAAGAGCAGCAGGCATTGAACCAGAAGCCTAATGCAATAATCAGCAATTAAAAATTGCAGAGGGACAATTTTTAATTGCTCATTAACTAAAAAGTATTAGACAACATCGCAAAACTCAATATTTCTCAGCGTAAATCCACGTTAATCAGCCTTCATCAGCGGTTAAAAAATACATTCAGGAGACAGCAAAATTGGCAAGAGTAAGAGTGCGGGAACACGTCAATCCCCTATCAATTAGATATCAAGCATCTGCAAGCCCCCCGGATTGGACAAAAATTTATGCTGACTTAAATTTACCGCTGCATTTAGATATCGGCTGCGGCAGAGGACGATTTTTGTGGCACATGGCGCAAGTACAAACTGACTGGAACTTTCTAGGATTAGAAATTCGGGAACCTTTGGTAGAGGAGGCGAATCTTTGGCGGGACGAAAAAGGCTTGACAAATTTGCACTATTTGTTTTGCAATGCGAATAGTTCCCTGAAGCCCATTTTAGAAACTTTTCCCGCTGGCACTTTGCAGCGAGTTAGCATTCAATTTCCCGATCCGTGGTTCAAGAAAAAGCACCACAAACGGCGGGTGGTGCAGCAGGAATTAGTTAATGAATTGGCCATTTATCTGGGAATTGGCGGTGAAGTGTTTATTCAGTCAGATATTGAAGAAGTAGAAAGGGAAATGTGCGATCGCTTTTCATCTCACCCTAGTTTTAAACGTCAAAACGGCGACAACTGGCTAGCAGAAAATCCCCTACCTGTGGCTACAGAAAGAGAAATTGCTACTCTGAAACGGGGCGAACCAGTTTATCGAGCACTCTATCAAAAATAATGCTCGCTTTTGCAAACTCACCTTGGTAATAAATGTTATAACTTACATCTTGCACCTTTGTTAGGAACAGGCATCTTGCCTGTTCCACAAAACTTAATTTTCTTGTGGAACGGGCATCTTGCCCGTTAATAAAAGAATTATTCCTAACTTAAACCCAAGACGGCAGCCACATCCGAATTTTCCATTCCCACTGCGACAAAGGCAGTCCCAAATAGATAGGCATCCAGAAAATAAAAGCACCCAAAACCAGAAAAATAATTGTTACCCCCATCCCTCGGAGTCGAGTTTGAGGGCTGTGCAGCCACCTGTCAACCCACCAAGCAAGTGCTAAGGCTGCAAACACAGAACAGCCCATATAATGGTACAAAAATATGCAGCGAGTTACCTTCATCCAAGGCAGCAAATTAGCGGCCCAATTAACTATTAAATATAACGCCAGCCACATTTCAGCAGTCGGCGGAAACAAAATCGGCCGCTGCTGTTCTATGGTGTCAACAGAAGCTTCGCTGCGCGTTTGCAGCCACACCAAAATCCGGTGAACTAAAACTCCTATTACTAGCAGTAAAGCTAAGGTTGACAGCCACCAAAGGAAGGGATTTCCCATCGCGTGAACGTCAAAAATTGCCTGAGTTGCACCTTCAGGTAAAGGTGGCAAAACCGGATCTGGTTGGGCATTGCTGCTAGCAGTTTTGTAGAAGTAAACTATGGGGCGCAGCATCAAAGGCCAACTGTACCACGTGGAACAGTAAGGATGTACATCTGGGCCGCTTTTAATCCGCTGGTGATAAGTCAAAATTTCCGTTTGCATCTGCCAGAAATTGGGAGTTGGATTAAAGTGCAGGTGAGGAATCCAAGAGATGCTGTAAACTATAATAGGAATAATAGCTAGACTTAAGCAGAGTTCTATAAAATTGAGTTTAGTCAGTTTTTGTACGGGACTTTCGGCAGGAATTAGAGGTGAATCTACCTCGCGGCTTTGTTCTTCATTTCCTCTGTTACCCTGGATTACACGAACAGCCCAAGCACAGATTAAAATTAGATAAGTACCGAAAAGAAACCACAATCCGTTCCATTTGATAGCAGCCGATGCGCCGAAACCTATTCCGGCGAGTACCAGCCAAAGCCAGCGCTTTTTGCCTTCTGCTTCTACGGATTTTAAAATAAATAACTGACCTAAAATCCCAAATAAAACCAGATAAATGTTGTTTAGCGCGTAGCGAGACTCAACTAAAAACAAACCGTCGCAGGCGATAAATAAAGCAGCAAGAAAAGCAAAGGTGTGGCGCCGAACTAGCTGATAAGCTAGCCCTCCCACAACTAGCGGAATAAAGGAACCTGTAAGAGCATTCAGCCAGCGGTAATCCCAAGGAGAAAGCAGGGAGCCAGCCATACTGTTGACGGCTGTTTTGCCGAAGGGAAGGTGAGTGCCGATCCAAATGCCGATCGCAATTATGTACTGGCTCAGAGGCGGGTGAGCGTTAAAAAAGGGAGTTTTTGTGAGATAATCGTTGGCAAATTTAGCGTAATAAACCTCGTCAAATACTAAGGTGTTAAATCGCTCCAGTTCCCAAAATCGGAGAGTTAAAGATAGGAGGAATACAGCGAACATTCCTAAGCAAAAAACCAAAGTAGATCTGTTGAATTGTTTTTTGTTGAGTTTCATAAAACAGCAGAAAATAGTAGATGCTAGATTTTATAGAGATCGCTAATTTAAAATTCCTGAGTTGGGAGTAACATAAAATAGGACTTGTGCAGAAACCAAATTTTTGAGGAGAAACCGGGTTTTTTGGAAAAACCCAGTTTCTTAAACCCGGTTTCTAATAATGCTTGGAGAGTGCAGCGAGAAGCAGTAGCGACTATTGTTTCACCAAATGCTCCCCATCTAATTGGCAAGCAGGAAGAAAAAGCGCGAATCACAAGGTGCGATAGATTATGATAGCAGCTAATCATGTCTTTTTTGAGCGAGTGCTTATGAATCCCATACTTTCGACTTGGGGGCGTTGGGGCTTAGCTGTAGGTGCGACTATCCTGATGGGATCTGCCGCCGCGCCAGATCCCCAGACATTTGAAAGTTTTGCTGATTTTTGTACCAACAAAGAGAATTTGACCCCGGAAGCCAGACATACGGTTGAGGTGTTGCTATCAAAAGCAAAAACACAAGAGTGCGATCGCGCTCAAAAAACCCTGACTAATCTCACAGAACTTTCCCTAATTCGCAATCAAATAGTCGATATCAAACCCTTATCAAAATTCACCAATCTGAGAAAGCTCAACCTCAGTTTAAATCAAATAGCAGATGTGCAACCATTATCGGGACTGACTAATCTGAGATTTCTCGTCCTCAATTTCAATCAAATCTCAGACGTGAAACCGTTATCGGGGCTGACTAATCTGACAGAGCTTTTCCTCGAAGCCAATCAAATCGTAGATGTAAAACCTTTAGCTGGGTTGACTAATCTAACAGGGCTGTCTCTCGCATCTAATCAAATTCTAGATGTGAGACCTTTATCGAGAATGACTGAGTTAAATTTTCTTTATCTAGGTGGCAATAAAATTGCAGATGTGAAACCATTATCGGGATTGACAAATCTGATACTGCTTTTCCTCGCATCAAATCAAATCGCAGATGTCAAACCTTTAGCGGGATTGACAAATCTGACAGCCCTAGACCTCAGTAGAAATCAAATCGCAGATGCCAAACCTTTAGCGGGATTGGTAAATCTGACAACCCTCGATCTCAGTATAAATCAAATCCCGGATGGGGAAGCCGAGCGATTAATTCAGAAAAACAAACAACGATTAAATCAAAAAACAGATGAAGCCGAGCGATTGCTTCAGGAAGCTAGGCGACTATTCGCTCAGGAAACAGCAGCATCTTACCAGGAGGCCTTGCAAAAGTTTGATGCAGCGCGTTCGCTTTATCGAATGCTTAGAAATTGGAAGTACGAAGCTTACACGCTGAATCAAATCGGCTTAATTATTAATAGATTAGGAGACAGACAGCAAGCCCTGAACTACTACAAGCAAGCTCTTTCTTGGCATCAGACTATAGCCGATCGCCATATGCAAGCCCTCATCCTCAACAATATCGGCGCCGTCTACTATGCTTTGGGAGAGAAACAGCAAGCCATCGACTACTATAAGCAAGTCCTTTCCTTAATTCGGGAAATGGGCGATCGCGCTGAAGCAAGTATCAACCTCAGCAACATCTCGAACATACCCGCATACAGCGACTCATCTTTGGACGATCTCAGTCCGGAAGCCACCACACTCAACAACATCGGCTTAGCCTACAACGATTTGGGAGAAAAACAGAAAGCAAAAGAGTATTTCAACCAAGCCCTTCCCTTATTCCGCGCTATGGGCGATCGGGCTAAGGAAGCCACTACCCTCACCAATATTGGCTTAGTCTATTCAGATTTGGGAGAAAAACAAACAGCCCTCGACTACTACAAACAAGCCCTCGATTTGAGACAAAAAGCGGGCGATCGGCGTGGAGAAGCCCTCACCCTCAACAATACAGGTACTACTTACTCAGAATTGGGACAACAGCAGAAAGCAGAAAAATATTTCAACCAAGCCCTGCCGCTGTTTCGCGCTGTGGGCGATCGTCCTGGGGAAGCTCTCACCCTCTACAATATCGCTAATATCAAAGGCGAGCGAGGCAATTTAATCGCAGCCCTGACTGACATTGAAACCTCCATCAAAATCATCGAAAATCTCCGCACCAAAATTACCAACCACGAGCTCCGCATCTCATACTTTGCCACCGTGCAGGACTATTACCAGTCCTACATTGACCTGTTAATGCAACTGCACAAAACGCAACCCAATTCTGGTTACGATACTAAAGCTTTTCAAGCTAGCGAACGCTCCCGCGCCCGCACTTTATTGGAACTTCTTCAAGAAGCAAACGCCGATATTCGCCAAGGTGTAGCCCCAGAATTATTGCAGCGAGAACGCAATTTACAACAGCAACTCGATGCCTTAGAAATACGGCGAATCGAAACTATAAGCCGCCCCAACCACACTCCCGCAGAAAAAGCAGAATTAGACCAAAAGCGGCAAACTTTAATAGCACAATATCAGGACATTCAAGCCCAAATCCGCTCCACCAGTCCCCGGTACGCCGCCCTTACCCAACCGCAACCTTTAACCCTGGCACAGATTCAACAACAAATTCTCGATCGCAATACAATTTTACTCCAGTATTCTTTAGGGAAAAAGCGCAGCTATCTGTGGGCTGTCACCAAAACCAGCATCACCAGTTATGAATTACCTCCTAGGATCGACATCGAAAAAGCCGCCCGCAATTTCCGCGATGCTGTGACTAACCCGCGCTACCGAAACATTCCCGATCGAGTTGCTGAAGCTAACAACACGCTCAGTCAAATTATTTTACAACCCGTAGCAGCACAACTCGCTCAAAAACGCCTGCTGATAGTTGGCGATGGCATTCTCAATTACCTGCCCTTTGCCGCCCTCTCAATCCCCGAAACACCCGCTAAAAATCGGAATCCGCCTTTAATTGTAGATCATGAAATCGTGCTGCTGCCTTCCGCTTCCACCTTGGGAATCTTAAGACAAAACTACAATGACAGACAACCCCCAACTCGGACTTTAGCAATGCTCGCCGATCCAGTTTTTAGCGCTGACGATGAACGAGTAAAAAACGAGTCAACCGCCACGAATCGGGAAGCAATAGAATCAGTTAATCTCGGTTTAAGCCGCTCTAGTCGCGACAATAACATACAGTGGAGCCGTTTAAAATTTACACGCCAAGAAGCTCAAATCATTCAAGCGTTAGTTCCTGCCAATTCTAGCACCGAATCTTTGGATTTTGACGCCAGCCGCGCCGCAGCAACCAGTCAGAACTTAAGCCAATATAAAATCATTCATTTTGCCACTCACGGTTTAGCGAATAGCACTCACCCGGAACTATCGGGAATCATCTTGTCACTGGTAGATGAAAAGGGCAATCCCTTAAACGGATTTCTGCGACTTACTGATATTTTTAATTTGAAGTTAGCAGCAGATTTAGTAGTGTTAAGTGCGTGTCAAACCGGATTAGGACAGAGCATTCAAGGCGAGGGCATGGTAGGATTAACGCGGGGATTTATGTATGCGGGGGCTCAGCGAGTTGTGGTGAGTTTATGGAATGTGGATGATGAAGGAACAGCTATGTTAATGTCGAGTTTCTATCAGGGAATGCTGCAAAAAGGGTTAACGCCAGCGGCGGCATTGAGGGAGGCACAACTGGAAATGTGGAAGCAGGAAAAGTGGCGTTATCCTTATTATTGGGCGGCTTTTAACCTTCAGGGGGAATGGCGATAAATTTTATGAAAAACAGTTATGATATTAAGTTTGATTAATGGCTGATAAAACCTATACGGGCATCGGGCATTGGGTTTGCCATGAACAACAGTCAACACTCAACACTCAACAGTCTTCCTTCTTCCTTAAGAAGAAACGGCACCAAAGCTTAGCGCGCCACTCATTAGGGAAGATGAGTGCCGATCTAAATGCCGATCGCAATTATGTACTGGCTCAGAGGCGGATGAGCGTTGAAAAAAGGAGTTTTTGTGAGATAATCGTTGGCAAATTTAGCGTAATAAACCTCGTCAAATACTAAAGTGTTAAATCTCTCTAGTTGCCAAAAACGCAGACTTAAGGAAAAGAGGAAAACACCGAGCATTCCCAGGGCAAAAACAAAAATGGATATGTTGAATTGTTTTTTGTTCGCTTTCATAAAAGTGTACCGAAAAGATAGTAGAGTTGAGAGCGACCGCCAATTTAAAAATATTACACCTGACAAACTGCGATCGATTATGATACCATCTAATTAGGTATCTAATGGGCTTTATTGCTAATAGATTAGCAGACAGGCAGCAAGCCCTTGACTACTACAATCAAGCCCTTCCCCTGTTTCTCCTGTTACTCCTGGGCGATCGCTCTGGACAAACCCTCACCCTACAAAGTATATGAAGTTCGGGTTCTGCTAGTCCTTTCTGAAAAACCAGCTCAGTTTGATAACCAGTGCGGTAAGAAGTCCGGCCATAATTCCTATTCCCAGGCTGGCGGTGGTTGAGATAGCAGGAACCAACCAAGGATCTGGAATCCCTAGTTGCGACAGTGTGGAACCTAGAGGATATTTGGCAGCTTCCTTGGGGTCAGATGCGCCCGGAAATTGTGTCGCTATCGACGCAACAATTGACCCAGCCGCCAGTCCAACGCCCAAAATGGCAACCGTATTTTGAAAGTTGCGATCGCGTTCTGATTGGTCAATTTCAGTGACTCCACGAATCGAGTTAATTAACTCTCCTAGTAGGGTTACTCCTAGACTAAAACTTTCATAATCCCTCTCAATTTGTACTAGATATCGAGCTTCTACATTATCGCTAAATTTCTTCAGGAATTCCATATCGCTGACTGCCTGAAATTCTGTCAAGCGTTGCTTCATCCTCTTCAAGCGTCTTCCGTAGTTGAGCAGATTCACTTCGATCGTCCGTTTTTGAGTATTCAGATAGTTCAAGTCTATCGAATAGTTAGCCAGAGTATTTTGAGCGTCTACCAAGGTTTTACGGAGCTGTTTTAGGTTGAGATTTCGAGTCTTAGCTCGATCGAAATCTTTGAGATATTGCTGAATTAGAACAAAACGATATTTGAGTTTCTGCCTCAGATATTGGCTTTGACCGTAAGCCCAGAGGATTTTACTGCGGTAGGCAAATAAGCGAAGCCAGTCAAAGTTAATTTCAGAGGCTTTTCTAGCGGTTTCCGAGTTGGGATACAGGGCAATCAAAACCAAGTAGTTATCCTGAAGCTGATGGATGTTACAAATAGGATTTGACTCAGAATTAGAGGAGCGATCGGGTGAATTGAAACGATATCGCCAAAATTCAAATAGTATTCCTCCGGCAAACTGACTTTTGCTTCGGAAATCCCGATCCCAATCGAGTTCGAGTTCTGGAATTTGGCAGCAAGCTTGGGCAACAGATTCAGCTCGATCCGGGGTAAAGTTGGGAATTTGACCCGATACCATCCAGACTTGCCCGATCGTACTCTTTGAGTCAGCTAATCTTCGATCGAGTTCTGCTTTAAGATCGGCAAAGCAACTGACTAGAAATGCTTCGGTTTGACTGCGATCGGGATGTCCTAAAGAATGTTCTACAGAACAATCGAGTAAAAGTCCGTAACTATCTCCTAAACGTACTGGATAGTAGTATCCTTTTAACGTATAGTTTTGGGAACTACTGTTAAATTGTTCTCTACCTCGATTTCCTAGTAATTCGACATATTCGGCTTCCACTGCGGCATCTCGCTGCTCGATCGCCGATCGGATTCGAGCGGGTAGTTTTTGGAGAAAACGATCTTTATTATCAGCAATTTCGCCCGCATTTTCTCCCAAGCCGTCGCGCAAGTCGTACAGAAATAAATCTAGGGTCGGATAAATAATCTCACTCATTATCTTTAGCCTTCAGGAATTGGATTTTTGGAGATACTTCTGCATTCGCTGAAGGAAACTGAGCTTTTTAGCCGTTTTTGCTGAATCTTCTTTAGTCAAGACATTAATAGCAGTGTTGAGAATTTCGTCACTTTCTCGATCGGGTTCGCCTTCAAAATAGCCTCTGGAAACAGGCTCTCGTTTATCATCTACGAATAATTCTGCTTCTTTTTCCTCTCGGGTTGGTAGTAGTTCGATCGGGATGTTGCCGTCGATCGCTTGTAATTGAAGTTTAGCAGTCTGAAAAAGTCGATCGAGAGAGGGGTTTTGCTGGATGACAGCCATCAAGCCTTCTTGAATATAATCCCAGTCGTCTGGATCTAGCGCGAGTTGTTGACCCTTTGTTTTCAGCTTCGCTCGTTCGTCAGTGGTCAGTGGCGTTTCTAGCTGTTTCAGAGCGAGTAGGAGCGCCAATAGAGTGGTTCGAGGAGATTCAGCCATAAAGCCTAGGAGGTGAAATCGTCATTTAAAGTTTATGTTAGAGTAAAATAGGCGTTTAAGTCAGAAATTCACCTCGATCGCTGTCATCAGGTCTGTTTTAGTCGCGTTTGGGTGCATTCGCAATAGGATATAGCGCTTAAAATTTAATTTAAATTCTTCACAATGCGAAATGCACTGGTTGTTGGGATCAATCAGTATCCTTTTTTAGAGGATGCTAAAACAGGTCAACCGAAACACCTAAGAACCCCAGCGTCAGATGCTGAGGCGATCGCGCAACTCTTGGAAGCGAATAATAATTTCCAGGTGCGACGGTTGCCTTGTAGCGCGATCGATGGAAAGTTACAGGTCGATCCAGATAAATTGGTTGAGGTTGATGAACTGTTATGTGAAATTGAAAAACTGTTTTTGACCAAAGATGGACGAAATACAGCGCTGCTGTTTTTTGCTGGACATGGGCTACCCAAACCTTTAGGAAATTCAAAACAAATTCTGCTGGCAACCAGCAATGCTAACCCTATACGCAAAAAATGGGATGGCATACTGCTCAGAGATTTATGGGAAATCGTAGGGCAAAGTCCTGTTCAAGAGCAGATTATTTGGTTGGATAGCTGCCATAGTGGCGAGTTACTGGAATTTAATGATAGTGATTTACTAGGGCGAGTACCCGGACGCCAGCGCTTTTTAATTGCCGCTTCTCACAGTTCGGAAGTCGCCTACGAGCGGTTGGATGGCAAGCATGGCGTGCTATCGGGGGCGCTGATCGAAGGGCTGAACCTCGACATAACGCCCCCAAATAAATGGATCACCGATCGGAAACTTGCTGATTCCGTAGAGGAGAAATTAAAGGCATACTACGATGAATCCAAAATTCCTCAACAACCGCAAATCAGAAGACCCGATGACGAAATTAAACTGGTTCTTAGCAAAAGTTCGGCGAATGCTGCTGAGTCAACACAGCCAAAAACCTCAATCGTTCGGAAAATTCCATTTGTGTTGCCGCAGTTAGATGTTTCAACCTTCACCGGGCGGGAGGAAGAGTTACAAAAACTCGAAGACTTGCTGTTAAACCGCCAAGGGACGAAAATATGCAGCATTGCCAGTTTGGCTGGAGTTGGAGGGATTGGTAAATCTGCCCTCGCCTGTCACTTTGCCACGATCCATAAAGATGATTTTCCAGATGGTGTGATTGGTTTGCGCGTGGATGGCAAAGATCTAGATGCGATTGCTCGTGAATTTGCGCGTCGGTGCGGCGAGGAAATTGACTCGGAAGACGAACGAGATGCCAGCACCATCATGCAAGAGGTGTTTGCTTACCGTCGGATACTGTTGATTTTCGATAATGCGGAAGAGTCAAGCATTCAGGCATTGCGTCCCGGTGGAGACAGATGCGCGGTGATTGTCACGACGCGCGATCGCGGACTCTCAATCTCACTCGATATCCCGAATGAGGGCAGGATTGACCTGCCCCCGCTGCCCGATCCGGAATCCCTGCGTTTGCTGGAAACTCTGATTGGCAAAGAGCGAGTGGGGGCGGAACTAGATGTGGCTTGTAACCTAATTCAGTTAGTGGGTAATTTACCCCTGGCGCTGCAAATTATCGGTGCGGGATTGAAGCTCAACGAAAGGCGCAGTCTTGCCGATTATGCAGCATCGTTGAGTGAGGAACGGCGGCTGGCACGGTTGAAAGTCCGACGCGACGAGCATTTGGATCTGCGGGCTTGCTTTTCTTTGAGTTTGAAGCAGCTTGAGCCAGAGGAAATCGATAAATTCGCCTGTTTGAGCGTCTCTGCCGAAGATGGATTTTTCCGACGGACTGCAATGGCCGCGAGTGGTTGTGAGGATGAGTACGTCGCACAGGAATCTCTCGATTATCTCTGCCGACTGTCGCTGCTCAATTATGCTGAAGTAGGAGAAAATCGTTTTGTCTTTCACCCACTCATTCGCCTGTTTGCTCGTGAATTGCTGGTTGAGCGAGGATTAGAGGAAGAGGCAACAGCACGACACGCTGAGTTCTTGATTGAGTTTGTAAAGTCGAGCGAACTTGAAGGCTCTGTCGCTTCATTCATTGCAGAAGAATTCAACAACATTATTCTGGCCGCTAAGTGGTTACAACAACACGAAACAACATCTAATAGCAAAAAGAAAAAGAAAGAAAAGTATGCTTTTGGGCTCTGCCTTCAATCCTTTTTTGAACAATACGGTTACTGGAAACAAGCCGTTACTTTCATGGAGGGATTTGAGCAACTAGCAGAGCGTAACGAAGACTGGAATATTGTTATCAAATTTCGGATTCAGCAAGCCAAGTATTTACAGCGGTTCCCGCTGTAATTTGGTACAATAAATAATCACAAAATATCATTTTGTATTCAAAACTAATGAAAACATATTCCCTCGATCTCCGCAAAAAAATAGTGAGAGCACATTTGGTTCAAAAAATGTCAATTAGGAAAGTATCCATCACGTTTGGTGTCAGCAAAAGTCTTGTCCAAAAACTGGTAAAACAACAACAAATCGAGGGAAACTTACAACCTAAACAGAGGGGTAAACCACAATGAGCGTCACCTAGCAAATGCGGAAGCAATGATCAGAA
>NZ_JAUBPO010000072.1:0-16671 GCF_036700785.1 Microcoleus sp. S28C3
TGCTGGTATTTATAATTATGAACTTTCTTTGAAGATAAATTAGCGATCGCCTGAGAATTTCGCAAGAGGTCTAATATGTCGATATGCAGTTTTCGGCGGGGCTGGTGGATTGGCTGAATCAACAAACACCCTTGACAGTGAAAGTAGCCAAAATTGGCGATCGGCTGGAGAAAGGTATTGTCTTAGTTGCAGGTACTAACGATCACCTCAGTCTTCGTTCGGATTTCACTCTGCATTACACAAAAGAACCGATTGACTATCCCTATCGCCCATCAGTAAATGTGTTTTTTAAGAGTCTTGCCCAATACTGGAACCACAAGGAAACTGCCGTGTTACTGACTGGGATGGGACAAGACGGTGCTGAGGGAATGAGCCTTTTGCGATCGCGGGGATGGCACACAATTGCTCAGGATGAGAAAAGTTCTGTCGTATATGGAATGCCCAAAGCGGCAGTTCAGCTAAATGCAGCGGTTGAAGTTCTGCCTCCTGAAGCGATCGCCGATCGCTTAGTTCAGCGAGTCCTGTTCAAATAACTCGGTATTTTCAATATGAACCATGATGAAGCCAAGAGAAAGAAGTAGATGAGTGATACAAATTTGGTAAACTAGACAATCAACTGTAAAGTCACCATTTCCTTTTTACCAAAAACGATCGCAGGTTTTTTCTCAATAATTTTATGAGAGCATTGCTTAAATAAAATATCAAAGAACACTCGCTTACTGAAGTCCTCCTAGTCGCTTAAATTCCAGCCGGACAAGCAGGGAAGTTTTCCGCATCCCTTTATTTTGTATAATAATAAAGTAGTTATCTCAGAGAATAAAAATAATGGCTGCAAACCAGGCAGACATCGATATTGCCCCCTTGATCGACTACGGCCTGATCGACCCCACCGCTACGCCAGAGCAAGTAGAAAACTGCTGCCAACAAGCAGAGAGATTTGGCTTTGTCACAGTTTGCGTGTATCCCGCCTACGTCAGACAAGCAGTTGAGCTGCTGCACGGCAAACGTCCCAAAGTCTGTACAGTTATAGGTTTTCCCACCGGTGCTTCGACTTCAACGGTGAAACTTTACGAAGCTCTAGAAGCAGCAGATAATGGAGCCGTAGAGTTAGATGTCTCCGTTAACTTAGGATTGTTGAAAGCTGGAAGAATCGACGAATTCCACCGAGAATTAGCCCAAATTTGCGAAGAAACTAATCTCACCATCAAAGCAATTATCGAAAGTTCGCTGCTTTCGGATGCCGAAAAACAATTAGCGGCTGAGATCTGCATGGAAGCTGGTGTGGCTTATATCAAAACCAACACTGGCTTTTTTGGTCCGGCGAAAGTTGACGATGTGCGACTGCTGAACGAAGTTATTAAGGGCAGGATCGGGATTAAAGCCGCCGGCGGAATTCGCACTCACGAACAAGCTCTAGATTTGGTAGTAGCTGGGGCAACTCGTTTGGGGACTTCTCGCGGCCCTGAATTACTCCGCCAGCGCGATAATTTAGATAAAAGTCATTAGTCATTAGTCATTAGTCATTAGCAATGGCTAATTGGTAATGGCTAATTGGGAATTGGTTCGCCCTTACGCACCCTACAACTAAAAGTTCTGCGTCCTGGACTGTTTTTGCTACTGTCTAATAACAATACTTCGGACAGTTTTTGATTGCCAACTGTAGAATGACTGTTCCAGGTCGATCGACCAACGAGGACAATGAAACTGTCCGAAGTATTGTAGTAAATCTAAAATCTAAAATCTAAAATCGAGTGACTCGAACTTACAAAGCAACTGGAATCAATCTTAAGAGTGCGCCGATCGGCGAATCCGATCGAGTGCTGACAGTTTTGACGCGGGAATTCGGCTTAATTCGAGCCGTAGCACCGGGTGTTCGCAAACAGCGATCGACCATCGGCGGTAGAAGCGAATTATTTGTTGTCAACGAATTGCTAATTGCCAAAGGCCGATCGCTCGACAAAATTACCCAAGCCGACACCGTACAATCCCATCCGGGTTTGAGCCGCAACCTCGGGAAACTCTCAGCCGCGCAATATCTGGCCGAATTGGCGATCGCCAGCGCCCTTTCCGATGAGCCCCAAGAAGAACTCTTTTGGTTGCTGGGCGAACATTTGAGCCGTTTGGAGCGTTTGTCCGATCGCACAGAAATCCAATCCGCTGCCGTACTTGTCGCCCACCTCAGCCACGGCATTTTTCACCTGCTAGCCTTAGCAGGCCTCGCGCCCCAAGTCCAAGTCTGCTGCGCCACCAGACGCCCGCTGATCCCAAATTTCAGCGATCCGAACTGGCAAACCGGGTTTAGTATACCCTCTGGGGGAACCTTCAGCTTGTCCGAACTCGCTAACTTAGAGGCAGAACTCTCTTCAGAAACCGGCACCTTGTACAAATCCGCTTCTCGTTCCCGGCAAACGAATGGCAGCAAACACTTGACAAACTTCTTGATTAATGCTAAGGAATTAGCAGCGCTGCAACAGTTGGCTAGTCCAGAACTAGGAGAGGGGATTGCCGATCGAACAACTTGGGTATCAGTAGAAAATATTTTGCGGCAATATGCCCAGTATCATTTAGGTTGCACGATTAGATCGGGAAGCTCGATCGATACCTACTTAGAGAGTTTTGAGTTTTAAATTTTGAGTGTTTAGTTAAATAGGTGAACGAACGATCGTACATCGCACCCCCAGCCTGCGGGATATCCGAACCTGCCGGCCTTTTCAGGTAAATTCTCAAGGTTGTTGCGACATCAGATAATAGATAGAGATAAAGTTACGAGATTATTAATAAACTTAGGGGTTAACCCCTCAATTTGAAATCCCCATCCCCCCAACCTCCACCATCCCAGGCGAGCCACCCCAAATCCTATGATACGACTGTCCGATTCTGATTTGACAATATCTGTTTTAGCTGTGACCCACCACAAAATGGAAGAACGAGAAAATTTTCCCGATTTTCGCTCGGAACCCGCCTTGGCCGATCGACGGATCAACGTCGAAGACCCAGAAATGGATAAATATCCCATAACGAAAGAAACAGAGTCAAGCAACGGCAAAAGCCAAGAACCCGAAGCAATCCCCCCGCTGGCAACAGCAGACCCAGCAGCCGAGAGTTCGGAAGCATTAGCCGAAACTTCCGAAAAAGAAACAGCATTTCTGCCAGTTCTGAAAAACCGAAATTTTCTAGCACTGTGGAGCGGGCAAGTTTTTTCCCAACTAGCAGATAAAGTTTATCTCGTACTGACGATCGCCCTCGTGGCCAGCCGCTTTCAAGCGCCAGATCAAACCATCAGCAGGTGGGTATCGGCAATCATGATCGCCTTTACCATTCCCGCAGTGCTGTTCGGAGCAGCCGCAGGCGTGTATGTCGATCGGTGGTCGAAAAAAGCAGTGCTCGTAGCCACAAACCTGCTGCGGGGAGCCTTCGTTTTAACATTACCCGTGCTGCTGTGGCTCTCTGACGGGTGGGAACTCGGTCAACTGCCGCTAGGATTCTGCTTGCTCCTGCTAGTGACATTCCTCGTTTCGACTCTAACTCAATTTTTCGCCCCAGCAGAACAGTCAGTGATTCCTTTAATTGTGGAACGCCGCCACCTGCTCTCGGCAAACTCCCTCTACACCACAACCATGATGGGTTCGGTGATTATTGGCTTTGCAGTCGGAGAACCCTTACTAGCTTTAGCCGACACCCTATTTACCAACCTCGGCGGCGGACTCGGCATCGGCAAAGAATTAGTAGTAGGCGGAAGTTACGCCTTCGCCGGAGTGCTGTTGCTGTCGATGAAAACAGGCGAAAAAAACGATGCCGAACACGAACCGCCACATCCCCTAGCAGATTTGCGAGAGGGCCTGCGTTACATCAACGATCAACCGAAAGTCCGCAATGCTTTAATTCAACTAATTATTCTATTTTCCATTTTTGCAGCCTTGGCAGTTCTAGCGGTGCGGCTGGCAGAAATCCTCCCCGGTATGAAAGCGTCGCAATTTGGCTTTTTGCTCGCTGCGGTGGGCGTCGGCATGGCTGGTGGGGCGACGACAGTCGGCTATCTCGGCCACAAATTTTCTCACTCCCAACTGAGTTTAATTGGCTCTATCGGCATGGCACTTGCTCTGATGGGCCTTTCTGCATTTACACACCATTTGTGGCTCTCGGTACTGTTCATTACCCTGTTGGGTTTATTTGCCTCATTGGTGGGAGTGCCGATGCAGACGACAATTCAAGCAGAAACTCCAGAAGAAATGCGGGGAAAAGTCTTCGGGCTGCAAAACAATGCGACTAATATCGCTTTGAGTTTACCGTTGGCTTTGGCTGGGGTAGCCGAAACATTTCTGGGCTTGCCGACAGTATTTTTGGGTTTAGCAGGATTAGCGATGGCTGGCGGTGTCTTAACCTGGTATATTTTCCGTAGCAGTAATAGCAAAGTCGATCGAATCTAAAAAATAACAAACTCTGATTTACTGGAATGCACATCGCTTGGCTAGGAAAAAAATCACCTTTTTGCGGTAACGTCACTTACTCCAGGGAAGTCACCAACGCACTGTTAGACCGGGGATACCAGGTCAGTTTCCTGCACTTTGCCCAAGAAGCGGGCCCGCTCGACAGGAACAATACGGCGTGGAGCATGGCAAATGGTTCATGGGGAAAAGCAATTGCTCAAACCTCATATACCAATTCGCTTTCGCCCGCGAGTTGCAACGAAGTCTCTTTACCCTGTCACTACAAATCGCAAATTTATACGATTCCCACTCTCAAGTCCCGCACAGTGCTGATGAAATCTCTGCGGCGGCTCAAACCCGATGTTGTTCACGCTTCCCTGACGCTTTCGCCTCTAGACTTTTTGCTGCCGGAAATTTGTCAAGAATTGAAGTTGCCTCTGGTGGCGACTTTTCACCCCCCGTTCGATCGCAAATTGCGGAATTTGACATCGGGAACCCAACACCTGATGTATCAACTGTACGCTCCGTTTTTGGCTCACTACGACTCAACGATCGTATTTTCTTACATTCAGCGGGATATTTTGGTGCGCTTGGGAGTGCCGGAAGAACGGGTAGCCGTGATTCCCAACGGAGTAGACGCGGTTAAGTATTCGCCCGGGCCTTCGGGGTTGAAGTCGCAATTAAAAGCCGATCGAGTTTTTGTTTACCAAGGCCGCATTGCTCCGGAGAAAAATGTCGAGGCTTTGCTCAAGGCCTGGAAACAGTGCAATTTTGGCCGTGGCAACGTATTGGCGATCGTGGGCGACGGGCCCCTTGCCGCCTCGCTCCAACTGTCTTACGGCGAAGATGATGGCATTGTGTGGCTCGGATTTGTTGCCGAGGAGGAACGGCGGATCGAAATTCTGCGGGGTGCAGACGTATTTATTTTGCCTTCTTTGGTGGAGGGACTGTCGCTGTCGCTGCTGGAAGCGATGGCCTGCGGTTTAGCTTGTTTGGCCACCGATGCGGGTGCTGACGGCGAGGCCTTGGAGGAAGGCGCGGGGGTAGTTTTGAACACTCAGCGGGTGCGGAGTCAGTTGCAAACCTTGCTGCCGCTGTTTTGCGACCATCCTGAGTTTGGAATGGTGCTCGGTCAAAAAGCACGCCAACGGGCGATCGAGCGGTACACTCTCAGTCAGAATATTACTGAGTTGGAAAAGCTGTACTCAGAGGTTTTGCAAAAGCAGCGCGTGCCACTTCGCGGGTTGGCATAAAAGATTATGGATTATTTTGGAGTAGGGAAACGGCATTGCCGTGTCCTCTTTGCTCGTTCCCACGCTCTGTCTGGGGATGTAGAATTACCCATAATTAGGACACGGCAGTGCCGTTTCCCTACAATTAATCGGGTGATGGTTACATCTCTGGCGATCGCAATGGATTATTTTGGGGTAGGGAAACGACATTGCCTACCCTCCCGGGCGCAAATAATCCAAAAGTCGATCGCCCGAATCGGCCCGAATCAAAGCAACCACAACATCCGGCAAACTTCCCAAACTCGGATAAACTAAATAACGCGGTTCCCACCGCGGCGCAAACTTATCTTTAAAACTGTGCAATCCCTTAAAATTATAAAACTTGCTCAAGTGATCCGAAAGATAAATCAAAACCTTTTCCAACCGCCCGGATTTCTCAGCTTCTCCGACTCCCGCCAAAGCCGACAAACCCAAATCAAATTCTTCATATCCCAATACTTGACAATGCTGCAACATCGAAGCAAACAAACACTCCATCGTGCCATTTTCCACCTCAGTGCGACGCCGCATTAAATCAACTCCAACTACCCCATCTCCCGCCGATATCATATTAGCAAAAGCACTAATTCTACCGTCTGGAGTGTGGATGGCTGCGACACGAGTTTCCCGCAAATATGCCTCGTCAAACCAACCCACAGAAAACTTTTTTTCCGCGCCTTGAACCATTTGCAGCCACTCGTCACTCACGAGTTTCATTTGCCGCATCAATTCGGAACTTAAAGGAGGTTCGTAAAATTCGATTTGATAATCGGCTTTTGTAAGTCTGTTGATAGCAGTTCTCAAGTTTTGATTGCTCTTGCCTTTGAGAGTAAAAGTTTTGAGATTGACAATAGCTTCTTCGCCAATTTGCACCGCTCGAAAACCGAGAGTAGAATACATTTCTAGATCGTCGGGCAAAGTTTGATAAAATGCTGGATACCAATCGTTGCGATCGCAAAATTCTTGAAAGCCTAGAATTGCTTCTTTGCGGTCTTCAGCAGGCCCGATGGGGTCTCCCAAAGCAATCGCACCTCTACCTTTCGACACATAGGCGATCGTACTTTTTCCCGAAAAACTAAAATAATAAGATTTATCCGGAAGCAAGGCCAGTTTCGCTAGCGTTGTCCGCCCGTATTTTGCTACAAATTCTTGAGCTTTATTCCGTTCCGAAATACTTGCCGAATTTCGCAGCAGCACCGGCCGCAGCAGCATTAAAAGTGCGTAACCAAGCGTTACCGTACCTACAGCATAAATCGAATCCGCAAAAAAGTTAGCAAACCGAGTTTGCGGAACCAACCCCGCATTGTCCGCCGTAAAAAACATGGCAAAAGTCTGGAACAAAGCTCTGTCTAAATCAAAATTAACCGCTTGTCCGTTAACTTGAAAACCCCTGTCTAAAATATAAAAACCCGCCGTCCCGTAAGCCAGCGTAAACAGCAAAGCCCCCAGCAAAACCCGGATTCCTTGAGCAATTGAAGGGCGATCGGATTTAGCCGTAAACGTCTGCCGCATCACCAACAACTGAAACAGCAGCACCCCTGAAAGCAAGCTTTCTTCAACATCCAATCCCTTGACTAAATGAATTACAATAGAAACGATTAACAATCCCACAGTCAGCAACCAAGCAATACGCTTGCGCCGCAACAAATTAGTTGCTAGAGTTAGCAGCATAAATCCGATAACTGCTGCAAAAAAATGCCCGCCAGCACGCACGGGAAAAGGGAAAAATGGTTCTAGCCAATTTCGGCGATCCGGTAGACTGGGAGTTACAGCAGACAGCAGGTTAATAACTCCTACCAATCCGGTTAAAAATGATGCAGTCCAGAGTCCAATCCTAGTTTTTTGGGGTAACACTGTTGACCTTTCTAATTTTTCTGTGTTGCCAGTGATATTTTAAACTGTTTTCCAACATAACTCAAAGAATCGGCTAAATGCTTGTGCCAATAATTCCAACCGACATCGGGACCGACAATCCCGTGTCCTCCCGGAAATTTGTTAAACTCGTTAGCAATACCCAAACTGTTTAACTGCTCGTGAAACTGTTGAGTAGAACTTAGAAAGTCTGCGTCTGCTTCCCCGGCATCCAAATAAGCGCGCAACTGCTGTTTATCTTTAACACTAAGTTTTTCCACTAAATATTTAGGACTGTTAGCGTTGCCGCTTTGATCTGTAAAATAACCGCTGTGGCTGAACAAAATATTAAAATTATTCAAGTAGCGCAAACCGATATTAAAAGCTCCCCAACCCCCCGAAGATTGTCCTCCCATTGCCCATAATTTGGGGTCTTCCAGCGTTCTGTAGCGCGATTTTACGATTTTCACTAACTCGGAGCCGATCGCGCTTCCCACCTTACCGTTCGGCCCGTCAAAATACTGCGGGTCCCACAAAGGACTCGTACCCCGCTTGTCGTTCCCGTCAGGAGTAATTACAATTGATGGCGGCAATCTTTTGCTTTTATATAAATCGTGAAGCACAGAAGTAACAGCAGCTTTGTCCTGATAAGCGCGCGCGTCTCCGTGCCCGCCGTGCAGCAAAAAAATCACAGGATAGCGCTGTTTGGGATTTTTTGCGTACCCAGGCGGCAAAATTAAGCCGTAGGTGCGCTCTGAATTCATAGCTGCACTTTTATATGTTTTGAGTTGAAAATTTAAGTCAGGATCAGCCACTACTTTCGGAGGGTCTAACTGAGGTGCTCCGGCAATAAAAACGTACCAGTATCCACTCGCACCGAGGAGGAGGATTGTACCGGCACCGATACCTAAAACTTTTCCCAGCCACTTAGGCATACTTTCAATCTCTCTTTTTTGTCGGCGATCGCAATCCGTACATTATATGCAAGTATATTGTAGAACTGTAGGTGAGGTCGCACATTTTGCAGCTAAACTGCAACGGTCTCTGGGGCAAGTTCCACAGTTAAACTGCAACGATGTTAAATTCTTCAATTCTTTAATCTAAAATGGTATGACTTATCGAAATCCCGCTCCTACAGTTGATATTATTATCGAATTAGCCGATCGCCCCCACCGCCCGATCGTACTCATCGAACGCCGCAATATTCCCTACGGCTGGGCAATTCCCGGCGGTTTTGTCGATTACGGGGAAGCGGTAGAAACGGCGGCAAAACGCGAAGCTTTAGAAGAAACGAGCTTGAATGTAGAATTAATCGAGCAATTTTACGTTTATTCCGACCCAAATCGCGACGCCCGCGAACACACTATCAGTATTGTATTTTTGGCTTCCGCAATCGGCGAACCTCAAGCTGCCGACGATGCTAAAAATTTACAGCTTTTTGAATCTTGGCAGATTCCCCATCAATTATGTTTCGATCACGATCGCATTTTACGAGATTATTGGCGTTACCGTCATTATGGATTGCGTCCGCGTTTGTAGGATGAGGGTTTTTAACCGCAGATGCACGCAGATTAACGCAGATTGATTGCGATGATTTATCTGTGATTTATCTGTGTTAATCTGCGGTTAAATTCATCAAAGTAAATTCTATGCAAAGCTTGACAATATTAGGCGGAGGTGCTTGGGGTTCGGCACTGGCAAGTCTGGGAGGTAAAAAAGGCGATCGAGTTAATTTGTGGTCGCGCAGCAGTTCTTTTAATCTAGAATCAGTTATAACAGGTGCGGATGTTGTTGTTTCGGCAGTTTCGATGAAAGGAGTTGGAGCAACGGTCGATCGACTGCTTGCGTTAGAGTTAAGTCCCGATACAATTATAGTTACTGTCACCAAAGGTTTAGATCCCGCGAGTACGCGCACTCCGTCTCAAATTTGGCAAAATGCCTTTCCTAACAATTCAATTGTGGTACTTTCCGGCCCTAATCTTTCCGAGGAAATTCAGCAAGGATTGCCGGCTGCAACGGTAGCGGCGAGTTTGGATTTAGCTGCGGCCAAGCAAGTGCAAAATATTTACAGTTCTGATATTTTTCGGGTTTATGTTAATGAAGACCCGCTGGGAACTGAGTTAGGTGGAACTTTAAAAAATGTATTTGCGATCGCGGCTGGTGTTTGCGACGGTTTACGATTAGGAACTAATGCTAAATCTGCTTTGCTGACTCGCGCTTTGCCGGAAATGATTCGGGTGGGAGTTCGTTTGGGAGCTCGCGCAGAAACTTTTTACGGTTTGTCTGGTTTGGGAGATTTGCTCGCTACTTGCAACAGTCCTTTATCGCGCAATTATCGGGTTGGTTTCGGGTTAGCTAAAGGCAAATCATTAGAGCAAATTTTGAACGACTTGCAGAGCACTGCTGAGGGGGTCAATACTACTAATGTGTTGATTGATTTAGCGGATCGGCGCGAAATTGAAGTCCCCGTTTCCCGTCAAGTTTATCGCTTATTAAATGGTGAAATTACTGCCGAGCAAGCCGTTTTATCGCTGATGGAACGAACTTTGAAACCGGAGATTTTATAACCTGCACAACTAGATAGGTAAGGACTTAAGCAAAGCCTAAGCCCCTACCCGTAGCTGAAGTTTCAAGGACTTGGCTCAGGAGTTGCTAGTTATAAATTAAGAGTTCTAAGCGGAATTGGTTGAGCGGTCAGATTGATGTTTCGATCGCTCAGTAGAGAAAGAGTTTAAGGAATTGAAGATGAGTTGTGAATCCAAAACTCTTTAACTCATAGCTGCTACTACTTAACTCCTAACTCATAACTCATAACTTGCAGAGCGAGTTGCACCAGCTTTACATCTTGCCTTTCTGCATTACCTCTTGAAGGTGCTGCCGAATTTCCTGCGCGTGCTCCATGTCAGCTTGCTGCAATTTTTGAAACAGCTCAGCACAAGGCTGAGAACCTGTTTCTTGAGCATCTTTCATGTAAGTTTCGTAGGCTTTCAAAGCTTCAGACTTGTTGTGCAAAACTGTTAACAAATCATACTCGAGGTTGCTGATGACTGTACTACCGTTAGTGCTCATAAACTGACCTTCTGCTAGGATTTGTTCCAAGTTTGACCGATCCAGAGATGACTGTTCATCTGTCTAGAAGGGTAGATAATTTTTACTTTCCGCCGTAATAAAACGCAACTTCTTTATCTTTGAGCGGTGCGAAGTCAGCAGCAACGAGCATTTTATCGAGCTCGTTTTGAGGCAGATGTTTGACACCGATGCGGACAATGCGCGATCGCATTGTATTTGACACGCCACTGCGCTGTCTGCCGGCTTCTAATCCCATTACTTGCTTGTAGAGGTCTAATTTTGCTTGCGGAATCGGAGTACCGTCAAAGTCGATTCCAGAGGCGATCGCAACATCGATCGCATCTGCACCAGTTGTAGATTGAGCCGCTGAGTTTGTTTCTGAAGACATTGTGCAAATTAAATAAAAAGGACGATCGTCATAAAAAGTAGTTTAGTCCTAAAAGTGCCAAAGTTGAGCACCAAACTCTAGCACAGCTCAAAATAACGTAAACTCGTGAAACAAGCTAAACATTCCGCCCCACAGTCTTCGATGAGTGTTCGATTAACGACTGTTTGGCACAAGGGCGATCGCACTTAGCATTTCTTCAAACAACGGATTGCCAAAACTCATCAATTGCAGTGAAGCATTTTCCTCAAAGATATCCGGGTAAAATATCATAGGATAAATGCCACCTTAATAGTTAAGATGCCAAGTGCTAAAATAATTGCAGAAATTTTTACCATAAGACCAATGTCCTGGCAGTCCCAGAAGTTGCAATAAATCGAAAACTTCGATCGTGTCAATCTGCATTGGCGTGGCGGATAATAATAAGAGCGATCGGCTTTTTTCTTTCAATTGCTGCATTAACTCTAGCAACCGATTCGGAGTTTCCTTGCGGTTTTGCTGGCTTTGGCGGCAGGCGTGATGCGCTTCATCCAGAATCACCAAGTCCCACGGTTGCGCGTCTAAAAGCTGTTTTGTGCGATCGCTCCGACGGACTAAATGAGATGATGCTAAAATGAGATTTTGGGAATTCCAAATATTCTTTTCCTCTAAGTGACTCCTCTCCCCATAGGAATTTTTTAATTCACCTTTGCTATAACTCCAAAAGTGCAAGTTAAATTTTTCACGCAATTCTTCGTGCCATTGTGGCTGAATGCTGGCGGGTGCTAAAATTAACACAGGTTTGACTTTTTGGCTGATGAGTAAGTAACGCAGAATCAACCCGGTTTCGATGATTTTTCCCAATCCTACTTCATCCGCAATTAAGAAACTTTTCGGGAAATTTGCCGCAACACCGAAGCGCGAGAAAACGATAAAGGTTTGCGCGAATACCAGCGATGCAATCTTTAAATGGATTGCCGCCGTGTTCGTAATAAACCTGCTCGTTTAGCAGATTTACGGGCATGATTTTTTCGGTGAATAGTTTGGGGTGTTTTTTGATACAGTCACTTTTTGTACTTCCATCCAGAGGGGCGAATATTATTGAAATTAATCGTATCAATTCCAATTTTTTGAAGGTAACTAGCTAATTTCAAGTCATCAGTCAGTACGAGATACTTATTTTTTGCAAGTGTGGCTATTCCACAATCCGTTAAGCCAAATTTAGTAAAACTGTCTGTCCTAACAACCTCCGTACTTTCCAGATAGGATTCATTTAATTTGGCCACTCCTTCAGCAAATACAGACAAACATTTAGAACGTTCGGGTTCTCCAAGCTGATTCGCTAAACTGTTAACTTCTGTCAGGATGTTTGGAGTTGTAACTATTCTGTTAAAATAAGACAAAATTTGCAGCAAAAGATCGTAATCTTCTGGCACGAATTTTTCGGTGCGATTAAATTTTGAAATTCGCTCTCTGTTAACCGTACCAACAAACCATAGCAAAAGGATATTTGTATCAATTAAAATTCCTTTTTGTTTGTATTTTTCAAATAAAAAACGAACAAAATCTTTCATACTTCGCGAATTTTCATAGACTCCACTTCCCCAGTTCTGGCATCTATTTTAAATACTTTATACTCTCGTTCATAATTGCGAGTTTCCATCCAATCAGCAAGGGGATTGCTTGTTTTATCCACTGGTCGGATAAAGCCCAGTGTAATAAACCAGTGTTCTTTATCCTCTGAAAGTTCTGCTTCTTCCAGCCTTAAATCTTCGATATGATCACCTATCATATCTTGCAGAGAATTAAAATATTCGCTAGCCACAACTACTGCACTTCTTACATCAACCATAATCAATTCACCTCTTCAATAAATTTACTTGTTATCCAACTGTGCCTGGTACAGCAGATCCAGAATCAGAGACTTTAGGCATTTTCAGACTCTGCCTTGGAACCAGTTAAAAGCAGGGCGCGTGGTATTATCCAAAAATTCTTAGCTCAACCTTCAAGTACCTCTGCTTTTTCAATGATAAACCATTCGTGGTACAATACTGCTAAGAAAAACTCTTCTCCTTTTGGTCGATCGCACACAGCCATATATCCAGATACAAACATATCATCGTCAAAAGTTTTATCCTTAAGAAACAGAGTCAGCGAGTTGCCATCCGCACTCCAAATTGTCCGCAAAATCGTGATATTTTGGTGACGAGATGCTTCAACGGGCAATAACACCCACCGCCCCTCAATTTCGATAAATTCTGGTTCGCGGTATCTAAATTCAGACTCCCATCTTGCGGGCCCTTCGTGCTTCTCAATAATTCGATCCCAGCGCACTGTTTTAATCTTTGCTAAAGTTTCGTTTGACAAATCAGCTACTTTCATCAGGTTAATCTCCTAATAAAATTAACTGGTTCCCAGGCAGAGCCTGGGAACTGATGTAAGCGAGGCTCTGCCTCGTTTGTTGCTGGGAAAGATTGGAGGCAGAGCCTCCTGATATGCGTTACCAGGCAGAGCCTTGGAACGAGTAGATACGTCAAATCAGCTACTTTCACAATCTCAATTTCCCAATAAAATTCGTAAGGCTTTTAAAGCATTTGAAAGATGGCTCTTGGCAATTTTACCAAACCAATAATGTGCCTCTTCATTACTCATAGCCCTCATCCCCTCGGCAATATTCGCAATTCGTTTGATAGTCAAGAAAAAGCTCTGAAATTCCCGCATCTGCCCTTGATATTCCAACCGCACAAATTGGTCGCCGGTTTGAATGGTAGCGGTTTGGTCGATTTGCGGTTGCCAGCGCAGCAATAGGGCAATTGCTGTTCCCAATTTGCGATAATCCATTACTTGATTCACAGACAATTCTAGCACTTCTGCGTCGGTAGAAGAATTCACCGTCGCTTCCTCAAAATCGATCGCGCACAGCGCCACTTCATCCGGGTTTTGGCATTTTGATAAACTTGAGGTGCATTTCCTTCGACTACCAGCCGCAATTTTGCTGCAAATAAATCTAGTGACAAGTCTCCAGATAAAATCTCATCTCTGGGCACGCAGGTATCAAAGATTAATGGCAGCATCTAACGATCGTTTTGTGTTGGGTAAATGATTAAAATCGACATTTCCGCCGCTGACAATTACCCCAATGCGAGCATTCTGGGCTTTGACAATTCCATCGAACAAAGCCGCCGCTGCTAACACTCCCGTGGGTTCCACAACTATCTTCATGCGTTCCCACATAAAAAACATTGTCTGGCGAATTGCGTCTTCGGAAACTGTTGCCATATCGTCCACATAATGCAGCACCAAAGGAAAGGTTAATTTTCCCAAAGATGGCGTGCGCGCACCGTCAGCAATTGTATCGGGATTAGTAACAGTTTGCAGCGTTTTCGTGCGGAACGATCGTGCAGCATCGTCTGCTTGCTGGGGTTCTACTCCTATTACTTTACACTGCGGAGACAAAGTTTTTGCTGCGATCGCGCATCCCGACAGCAAACCGCCGCCGCCGCAGCAAACCAGCAGCAAATCCAACTCCCCAAATTCTGCGATTAATTCCAGCGCCGCCGTACCTTGTCCCGCAATCACCCACGGATGATCGTAAGGAGGAATAATTGTTAAGTGTCGTTCTGCGCCAATTTTGGCGGTGAGGTCTTCCCGCGCAACTTGAGTGCGATCGTACAAAATAATCTCTGCGCCGTAGCCGCGAGTCGCCTCTTGCTTGACTTTTGGCGCATCTGCCGGCATGACAACAGTAGCAGGAATTGCTAGCAACCGTGCCGCAAGGGCGATCGCCTGCGCGTGATTTCCCGAAGAAAAAGTCAGCACTCCCCGCTGTTTTTCCGCTTCAGATAGCTGCATTAAAGCATTGCAAGCACCCCGAAATTTAAACGAACCCGTCCGCTGAAAGTTCTCGCATTTGAAAAATACCTGAGAATTCGTCCGTTTGTTAACAGTTTCCGAAGTCAGCACCGGTGTCTTGAAAGCTTTGCCCTGCAAGCGCTTTGCTGCCGCCTCCACATCGGCGAAACTGACTGGCAAAAGATTTTCAGTAGAGAAGTCAGCACTCATAGATTTTAGATTTGGACTATCGAGGACTCTATTTGTAGGGTGGGGATTGCCCGCTTCACTCCTACCATTAAATTATAAATTTTTATGAAATTTTGGGGCTAATAATTATTAAGTGTTGCGCTTAATTGTCAAAAAAGCTGTTGACTAAAATCAAAGTTATGACAATTTACTATCAAAAAGTAAAGTGAGGTTTGTACTTGCACAGGAGAGGGATTAATCAAGACAAATTTAACCACCGCCCGATTAATTTTCGGGAAACAGCACGGCGCCTTGTCCTGATTTCGGGTAACGGGTAAAATCAACCGGATTGGATGCTCAAATTGCCCGATCGCGCGATCGACCCCAACCATCGATAACAAGGCCAAAGAGGACACCGCAATACCGTTTCCCTACCCAAAAAAGAGCGGCTAAATTGTTTAACAATTACAAAAAAAAGGACACAGCATTGCTGTGTCCCTACCCGTATCTTGTAGGAACACGGCATTGCCGTGTCCCTATCCGTACCGCCGATATCCCGATTAGGATTCTTGCCGTTTAGAACAAGAACAATTCAGAATTACCGGAAATTCCTAAATCGACATCGACAGTAGCAAACAAACTGTTACCGCCAACCGTAGAACCGTTGCTATCGTAATACAGTTTAGTAGATGCAGACAAACTGTCGTAGATAGCCATGATCGATGGCCCGGTTAAAGTTGCTTCGAGCGCAGTTACACCACCTGTACTGGTGTAAGCGTAGAAACTCGAACCCAAAGGCCCAGATCCGGTGGTAAAGGCTGCAAACCCAGTGCTGTCGAGGTTAATTAGATCGTCAGCAGTGCTGTAATTGGTAATTAAATCCCCGCCGTCAGCAGTAGTTCCGCTGAACACAAACACATCCAAACCAGCACCGCCGTTGAGAACATTGGTTCCCACACCACCGATTAAAGTGTCATTCCCGATACCGCCGTTGAGAGTATCGCTACCGCCACCGCCGAAGAGGCTGTCATTGCCATCGTCGCCGGAAATGCTGTCGTTACCCAAACCGCCGTCGAAAATGTCGGCACCGCTACCGCCGCTGAAGATGTCAGCAAACTCAGTACCAGTGACGTTGTTAGCAGTTGCATCTCCGGTAAACAATACAGGAGTAGTAAAGTTGTAACCGCCAGCACCAGAACCGAAATTGTTAAAGTCGGTCGGGAAAGTATTCCCAGCAGCAGTTAAATCGGCAACGCTGCCTGAGTTGGTAGTAGTACCACCAGGAGAAGATGCGATCGTACCTGTAAATACAAAGTCCGCCGTTCCCAGATTGGTAGTAGCATTACCCAAATTAGCAATCAAGGTAGAACCACCGGCTGTCGTACCGTTCGAGTCAAAATACAACACAGTCTCGTTCGAGGCATTCGTAAATGCGAAGAAACCAGCAGTTGTAGAATTGCCCAGGGCAGACGCTTGTGCAGCTTCCAAAGAGGCATAACTGCCGCCTGTGAAAATCACTAACTCTTTGCCAGTAATGTCCGGAGTTGAACCCGTCACACCGTCAAAGTTAGTCGTCGTCAAATTGCCGAATTCGCTCGCGCTAAACTGGAATTTGTCTACCCCAGAGGTAAAGTCAGTAATCGTATCGCCGCCTTCGCCTGCTGCTTTG